>NZ_JBXWSG010000001.1:0-153498 GCF_059613305.1 Ruegeria sp. BHSB056
AAGGTCTGCGCATGACCGGTCAAAGAAGGATCATCGCGCAGGTATTGGAACAAAGCGACGACCATCCGGATGTCGAAGAACTGTACGCGCGTGCTTCTGCCATCGACACAGGCATCTCGATTGCGACGGTGTATCGTACGGTCAAATTGTTTGAAGAGGCCGGGATTCTGGAGCGTCTGGAGTTCGGCGATGGGCGGGCCCGTTATGAGGATGCCGAGCGTGATCACCACGATCACCTGATCGATATGCAGTCGGGCGAGGTCATCGAATTTGTCGATCCCGAAATCGAAGCCCTGCAGGAAAAGATCGCCGCCAAGCTTGGGTACAAGCTGAAAGGGCATCGGCTGGAACTGTACGGCGTGCCGCTCAAGCAGGAGTGATCCATCACAAATCGCGAACGGCCCCAACACGTTAATTCATTGAACGTGTCGGGAAATGGCTTGCCAGACGCCGCTGGTTGCGGTTCATGTGCCCGCATACTGCACCTCAAGTGCCCTTTTCCTGTGGACGCGCGCATGAATAACGTAAACGGCATCCTTTTGCTGATCGGATCGATGGCGGCCTTTTCGCTTGAGGATATGTTCATCAAGTTCCTGTCGGGCGCTGTGCCGACTGGTCAGATCATGGTGTGTCTGGGTGTGTTCTGCGGGCTTGTCTTTGCGGTGATGTCGGTGGTCACACGCAAACGCATCTTCGATCCCGTAGCGTGGAAACTGCTGCCGATGCTGCGCGCAGGGACAGAAGGATTCGGTGCCGTAACCTTTGTCACCGCGTTGTCGCTGATTGATCTGTCCACTGTCGCCGCCGTGTTTCAGGCCATGCCGCTTGCCGTGACCATGGGCGCGGCCCTGTTTCTGGGAGAGCAGGTCGGCTGGCGCCGCTGGAGCGCCATTGGTGTCGGCTTTATCGGTGTTCTGATGATCATTCGCCCCGGACTGGAAGGGTTTCAGCCAGATTCACTGTTTGTCGTGCTGACCGTGTTTGCGATTGCGGCGCGCGATCTGATAACGCGCAGGCTGGATGTTCGGGTGGCCTCATCGGTTGTAGCGATGCAGGCGTATATCGCAGTGGCGCTGGCCGGGCTGCTGTTGATGGTTGTTTCAGGAACACCCTTTGTGCCGGTGCAAAGCGGCCAGGCAGGGCCGTATTTGGGGGCGATCGGTTTTGGTGTTCTAGGGTATTACGGCATCGTCACGGCCATGCGGGTTGGCGAGGCTTCGGCCATGATGCCGTTTCGCTACACGCGTCTGGTGTTTTCGATCCTTGCCGGAATGCTGATGTTCGGTGAACGCCCGGATGCGCTGACAATGGCTGGGGCGAGCCTGATCATCGGATCTGGCCTGTATACCTTTATCCGCGAGCGACGTCTGGCGCGCAATCTGATCCCGGTGTGAACCTGTTGGCGCAAACAGCAAACTGTTAGCCCTAAAGGTCGGTAAATATACGTGTTAGCGATAACGGAACCGGTTTACTTTTGGTCGGTTGCTGCTATGACGCGTGCAACCGACTGCAGCCATAGGGACAGACCTCATGAGCACCATCATTGACATCCACGCGCGCGAAATTCTGGACAGCCGGGGCAACCCGACGGTCGAGGTCGACGTGATTCTGGAAGACGGCACCATGGGCCGCGCCGCCGTACCGTCCGGTGCGTCCACCGGCGCACATGAAGCCGTTGAAAAACGCGACGGCGACAAATCCCGCTATATGGGCAAAGGGGTTCTGGAAGCCGTGGCCGCCGTGAATGGTGAAATCGCCGAGGAACTGGTGGGTTTTGACGCGACAGAGCAAGTGGCCATCGATCAGGCGATGATCGAACTGGACGGAACCAATAACAAAGGCCGTCTGGGTGCCAACGCCATTCTGGGCGTGTCGCTGGCAACTGCCAAAGCCGCAGCAGATTTCACCACGCAGCCCCTTTATCGCTACGTCGGCGGCACCTCGGCCCGCGTGCTGCCGGTGCCGATGATGAATATCATCAACGGCGGCGAACATGCCGACAACCCGATCGACATTCAGGAATTCATGATCATGCCAACCTCGGCCGCGAATATCCGCGAAGCCGTGCGCATGGGGTCCGAAGTGTTCCACACCCTGAAGAAAGAGCTGTCAGCTGCCGGTCTGGCCACCGGTGTCGGTGACGAGGGCGGTTTTGCCCCGAACATCGCCAGCACCCGCGAGGCGCTGGATTTCATCCTGAAGTCCATTGAAAAGGCGGGCTACAAACCGGGAGAAGAAATCCACCTGGCCTTGGATTGCGCGGCGACCGAGTATTACAAGGACGGCAAATACGTTTTGGCGGGCGAGGGGATCACCCTGACATCCGAGGAAAACGCAGCCTATCTGGCGGCTCTGGTCAATGACTATCCGATCATCTCGATCGAAGACGGCATGTCCGAGGATGACTGGGACGGCTGGAGAGCCCTGACTGACGCCATCGGCGACAAGGTGCAGTTGGTGGGCGACGACCTGTTTGTGACCAATCCGGCGCGCTTGGCCGAAGGGATCAAGCGCGGCTGCGCGAACTCGATGCTGGTCAAGGTGAACCAGATCGGATCGCTGACCGAAACCCTGCGCGCCGTCGATATGGCCCACCGGGCGCGATATACCAACGTAATGTCGCACCGTTCGGGTGAAACCGAGGATGCCACCATTGCCGATCTGGCGGTGGCGACCAATTGCGGTCAGATCAAAACCGGCTCGCTGGCGCGGTCGGACCGGTTGGCCAAATACAACCAGTTGATCCGCATCGAGGAATCGCTGGGCGAGGTTGCGGAATACGCAGGCGCGTCGATCCTTCGCAAATAACGCACTTGGTGCTAGGCTGGCCCCTGGGTTTAATCCGGGGGTCGCATTGTGTTGAACATCATCGAACCGGAAACGCCGGACCAGTTTGAAGCGGTTCGGCGTTTGTGTTGGGATTACAGGGATTTCCTGCTGGCGCTGGATGAAAGAACCGCCCAGATCGTTCAGGCCTTCTACCCAAGCGAAAAATACACCCGTGTAATGGACAACATCGACGCGGAACACACGCCGCCGAACGGTGGGATCAAACTGGCATTGCTGCATGGGGAACCGGTCGGCTGCGGCATGTTTCACACGTACGAGCCTGGTGTGGCTGAAATCAAACGCGTATTTGTAACTGACGCAGCAAGAGGGACAGGCGCAGGCTGTGCCATCATGCTTTCGCTGATCGAAATGTGTCGAGATCTTGGGTTCGACTATATTCGAATGGACACCGGCAAACCCCTGGAAGTGGCGACTCGGTTATACCTGTCTTTGGGCTTTCACCTGCGAGACGCCTATTACGAAACTCCTGAAATCGCACGCGATCACCTGCTTTTTTTCGAGATGCCGCTTTTTGAGGAAGACACTGGCTTGCCTGAGAAAAGATAAAACTCTCAGGGGCATGGTCGTCTTGGACGTAGAAATTTGACAATAATTAAGCGGCTTAATTATTCTTATGTGTGAACTTGTTACTTATCGCGTTCACTCGAAATGCCGTAGTCTTTCTTCATTGCAGAAAGGAGACCACGATGTCTGTATCCAAATTCCTTCTGATAATCGTCACAGCGTCCATCACGGTATTGTCCGCGTGTGCGGGTCCGGGAACGTATCCGATAACCGGAGAAGAGGTTTCGTCGAATGACCCGGTTCAGGACATGAATCCGGCAAATATCTTCCGTGGCGAGTCGCGCTAAAGTACCTTGCTCATCAGCATATAGCTGTCGCGTTGTCTGAACCCCGTGCGCAGATAGAGTTTTTGGGCAGTTTCATTGTTCCGGTCGACTTCCAGATGAAGAGCCATCAGGCCTGCCCCGGCAAGAGCTTTGGGCAGGTCCAGTAGAACCTCGGTGGCAATGCCGCGGCCCCGAACGGCAGGGCGTATATAGATCTCGTCCACGAAACCGTCCATGCCGCCGAACTCGACTGACCAGCCAAAGGTTAGGATGATATATCCCAACGGCGCGCGTCCGGGCCCGATCAGATAGACACAGCCATGAGGGATGCCATCCAGCATGGGGGCGAGGGCATTGCGTGTCTTGTCAGCGTCCTGTGTCAGCCCGGCCTCTGTATGAAAGGCGGTGACCAGTGTCATCAGGCGATCCAGATCGTCGGGGCGCGCAAGGCGGAGGGCGGCGCTCATAGTCTGGCCAGCCTTTCTGTCAGTAAGGTGAAAAAGCCGTCGGCGTCGATTTCCCCCATGAACAGCGCATTTGGTGCGCGGTTGGTGACACGCCACCAATCCGCAACGGTCATGCCCAGGGTCAGGTCAGACCCTGTTTCAATCTCGACATTCACGCGGCGGCCCGAAAACAGCTCGGGGCGGATCAGATAGGCAGTGACGCAAGGGTCGTGCAGGGGAGCACCCGCGCTGCCGTATTTCTCTTTGTCGAAGCGTTCAAAGAAATCCGTCATCTCGGCCACGGCATTTCCTACCTTGCTGTCCAATGCGCGGAACGCGTCATTTCGTGGTTTGGTCACTAACGCCTTGTGTGTGACATCCAATGGCATGACAACGATTGGCTTTCCGGATTTGAATACGATATCAGCAGCTTCTGGGTCGACATAGATGTTGAATTCAGCGGTGGGGGTGATGTTGCCGACTTCGAAATACGCCCCGCCCATCAAGACGATTTCCTGCACGTGGTCGATGATATCGGGGGCTTTGCGAAATGCAGTCGCGATGTTTGTCAGCGGCCCCAGCGGACACAGGGTCACTGTTCCCGGTTCTTCAGAGCGCAGGGTGTCGATGATGAAATCCACTGCGTGACCGTCGGCCAATGGCATCTGCGGATCCGGCAGGACCGGGCCATCCAGCCCGGTTTTCCCGTGCACATGTTCTGCTGTGACAAGTGGGCGGTTCAGCGGTTTGTCGCAGCCCGCATAAACCGGCACATCCGTACGTCCGGCCAATTCACAAACGATTCGGGCGTTCTTGGCCGTGAGGGCGAGTGGGACGTTACCCGCGACGGCCGTGATACCCAGAACCTCGATCTCGTCCGGGCTGGCCAGCGCCAACAGTATGGCGACGGCGTCATCCTGTCCGGGATCGGTGTCGATGATGATCTTGCGAGGGGGCATTGGCGTCTCCGGGGGTCGTGAAGGTGGGACACTCGCAAGTGTCGGATCGCTTGTCTACCCGTTTCTGGTCGTCGCCAGTGCATCCACCGGCGGGAGTTTGCCGTTGGCGCGATGCTCTTCAGTTTTGACCTCGTCCCACAGCGCATCCATCTCGGCCAGATCGCTTTGCGAGGGGGTCTTGCCCCGTTCGGCCAGCCGGGCTTCGATCTTTTCAAAGCGACGGGTGAACTTGGCATTGGTGCGACGCAGGGCGGCTTCGGGTTCGATGCCAAGATGACGGCCCAGATTGACCATCACGAACAGCAGATCTCCGAACTCGTCTTCCAGCGCGTCAACATCCATCTTGTCGCGCGCCTCTTCCAGTTCGGCCGCTTCTTCGGTGATCTTGGCCAGCACGTGGCTGGCGTCAGGCCAGTCGAACCCCACCCGAGCGGCGCGCTTTTGCAGCTTATGGGCCCGCAGCAGGGCGGGCAGGTTTGCGGCTACACCGTCCAGCGCACCTTTTTGTTCTTTGCCCGCCCGCTCGGCGGCCTTGATGGTTTCCCAATCTTTGGTTTGCTGATCGGCCGACTTGTCACGGGATTCATCGCCAAACACATGCGGATGGCGGCTGACCATCTTGTCGGACATGGTGCGCACCACGTCCTGAAAGGTGAAATATCCTGCTTCTTCTGCCATTTGGGCGTGAAACACGGATTGGAACAGCAAATCCCCCAGCTCTCCTTTAAGCTCGTCAAAAGCTTCACGTTCGATGGCGTCCGCGACCTCATAGGCCTCTTCGATCGTATAGGGGGCGATGGTCGCGAAATCCTGTTCGATATCCCACGGGCAGCCGGATTGCGGATCGCGCAGGCGGCGCATGATTTCCAGCAGCCGTTCGATACCTGCATTGCTGTCGTGGATCAGAGGATTTTCAGCCATTGCGAACCCTTTCATTCCGGTGTCAGATGCATCCATTCCGCAGTCCCGATCAGGAGTCCACCCCAGATGCCCGTCGTCAACCGAATTGCCGATTTCTCTGCCGACATGACCAGATGGCGCCAGTATCTGCATACCATCCCCGAGTTGGAATTCGAATGCCATGAAACGGCAGCCTTTGTGGCCGAACGTCTGCGTGAGTTCGGGGTTGATGAGTTGCATGAGGGGATCGCAAAGACCGGGATGGTCGCGATCATCAACGGGCAGGGCGACGGGCCGACGATTGGCTTGCGCGCCGATATGGATGCGTTGCCAATTACCGAGGAAACGGGCGTTGACTATGCCTCTCAGAACCCCGGAAAGATGCATGCCTGCGGCCATGACGGGCATACTACCATGCTACTGGGCGCGGCACGTTATCTGGCCGAGACGCGAAATTTCAGCGGTCGCGTGGCGCTGATATTTCAACCCGCCGAGGAAGATGGCGGCGGTGCTGGTGTGATGGTCGAAGAAGGCATCATGGACAGGTTCGACATCTCGCAGGTCTATGCGCTGCACAACGCGCCGGGATTTGCCGTAGGGACATTCTATACCACGCCGGGGCCGATCATGGCGGCTGTCGATACATTCGAAGTGCATATTCAGGGTGTCGGCGGCCACGGTGCGATGCCGCATGAAACCCGTGATCCGGTTATGGCGGCCTGTGGGATTGCGCAGGCCATTCAGACCATTGTCAGCCGCAACCATTATGCGTTGGATGATCTTGTCGTCTCGGTCACGCAGATCCACACCGGCACGGTCAACAACGTTATCCCGGATACGGCCTATATCAACGGTACCGTTCGAACGTTCGATCCGAACGTCCAGCAGATGGTGATGCGGCGCATGGCCGAGATTGTCGAGGGGCAGGCCAAATCCTATGGGGTCGAGGCGCGATTGGAATACAATGTAGATTACCCTGCCACCATCAATGATGCCGAAAAGGCGGGCTTTGCGACCGAGGTGGCGCGTGAAATATCCGGCGACGACCGGGTCACCGGCAATACCGGGCGCGAGATGGGGGCCGAGGATTTCTCGTATATGCTGCAAAAGCGCCCCGGTGCTTATTTGTTCCTTGGGCAGGGCGAAGGCGCAGGGCTGCATCATCCGAAATACAACTTTAACGACGAAATCGCGCCGGTGGGCGCGTCGTTTTTCGCGCGAATCGTGGAAAAAGCGCAGCCGTTGAGCTGATAAAGGTTCGGGAAAGGGACTACAGAAGACATGGCACTGGAAGACGCAAGAAACCAGGTGGATGAGGCATTCACCAATCCGGATCTCAAGGGGTTGTCTTATGAAAACACGTTCGGTGGGGCGACGTCTTTTCTGCGGCGGCTTTACACCAAGAACCTGAAGGGTGTGGACATCGCGGTTACTGGCGTGCCGTTTGATCAGGCGGTTACGAACCGGCCCGGCACGCGCCTTGGCCCTCGGGCGATCCGTGAGGCCAGCGCTTTGCAATCGCCTGATGCGCCCTATGGCTGGCCCTTTGATGCGCTGAGTGAGCTGGCGATCGTGGATTATGGCGATATGGCTTATGATTACGCCAATATCCCGGCCTTTCCCGACACGCTGACCGACCACATCCGAACCATTCTGGCCGCTGATGTGGCGTCGGTCGCGCTGGGTGGCGATCACTATATCAGCTTTCCGATCCTCAAGGCCTATGCCGAGAAATACGGGCCAATGTCTCTGCTGCAATTCGATGCGCATACCGACACATGGGCCGATGACGACATGTCCCGCGTGGATCACGGGACAATGTTCTACAAGGCTGTAAAGTCGGGCATTGTCGATCCGAAACGCTCGGTCCAGGTGGGTATTCGCACGACGAATGAGGATACGCTGGGCGTGAACATCATTGATGCGCGCGAGGTTTATGAATCGGGACCAGCTGCTGTGGCAGAGAAGATCAAGAACATTCTTGGTGACAGCCCCGTTTACCTCAGCTTCGACATCGATGGTCTTGACCCGGCTTTTGCCCCTGGTACGGGCACGCCAGTCTGGGGTGGGTTAAGCTCGATTCAGGCGCAAATCATCCTGCGCGACATTGCCGGGATCAATATCAAGGGCGGGGACGTTGTCGAAGTATCGCCACCCTTTGATACATCCGGTGCGACAGCGATTGCTGGGGCCCATGTGGCGACGCAGATCATTTGCCTGTTGGGGTGGAACAAGCTGGATAAAGCAGATGGGTAAACCCGCAAGGGTTCACGTTAACCAACAGTTAGCCATGCTTAAGGTATGTGCTGGATCAAGTGACGAACAGGGACGGGACCATTACGCACATGACCGAATTCAACCAACCACTTAGCGGGAATGATCTGGCCCGGTTTTCCGGGCCGAACACATTCATGCGCCTGCCGCAGGCCACCTCGCTTGAGGGGTTGGATGTGGCGGTGTTGGGGGTGCCGATGGATATTGGCACGTCGTGGCGGTCGGGCACGCGCTTTGGCCCCAAGCAGATCCGCGGCGAAAGCGCGATGATCCGACCCTATAACATGGCCACCAGAGCGGCCCCGTTCGACAGCTTGCAGATAGCCGATATTGGGGATCTGGCGATCAACACCTTCTCGCTTGCAGACAGCCTCAGGATCATCAAGGAAAGCTATGACGCCATTTTGGCGAAAGGCGTGATCCCTGTGGCGATGGGGGGCGATCATTCGATCACCCTGCCGATCCTGCGAGCCATCAAGGCCAAACACGGTCCCGTGGCGTTGGTGCATGTGGACGCCCATGCCGATGTGAATGACGAGATGTTCGGTGAACGCGAAACCCACGGCACCGTTTTCCGCCGCGCCTATGAAGAGGGGTTGATTGTTCCCGACAAAACGTTCCAGATCGGCATTCGGGGCTCGGGTTATGCAGCCTCGGATTTTACCGAAGCCAAGGATTGGGGCTTCCGCCAGTTCCCCGCATGGGAGCTGTGGCAGCAGAATCTGACCCAGATCGGATCGCAGGTTCGCAAGATCATTGGGGACCACCCGGTTTACATCTCCTATGACATCGACAGCCTAGATCCCGCATACGCTCCGGGCACCGGCACGCCGGAAATCGCTGGTCTGACGACACCGCAAGCGCTGCAACTGATCCATGCACTGCATGGGGTAAACGTAGTGGGATGCGATCTGGTCGAGGTCTCACCTCCTTATGATCCATCGGGCAACACTGCACTGACAGCAGCCAACCTGATCTATGAGATGCTGTGTATCCTGCCGGGTGTGACGTCGCGGTAAGACGCGGTGGAATGTCTTGCCGCCGGTTTTGTTCCGCTTAGGGTTCACCAAAAAGGATAGAGCGGGATGAGAAGGATGGCTTTGTGGGCGGTGGTTGCGCTTGTGGTTGGGGCGGGCGCCTATGTCCGGCTGGCACCGTCAGACCCTGCGCGGTGGCACGTCGCTTTGGTTTCGACCGAAAGCCAGAACTTGCCCGGTGGTGTGTTGCGCGTTGTTGAAACCGGCCCCGACGGGTTGCAGCGTCTTGATGAGATTGCCCAAACCACGCCGCGCACTACGGTATTGGCCGGCTCGGTCAGCGAGGGCATGATCACCTATATCACCCGCACGAAATGGATCGGCTTTCCCGACTACACCACGGCTCAGCAGGACGGAGACACCCTGCGCATTCACGGCCGCTTGCGGTTTGGTCGTAAGGATTTCGGGGTGAACAGGGCGCGAGTCGATGGGTGGTTGGCGGCACTTCAATAGATTGAAACCAAGGGGAAAGTTCCTAGATTGGACGTATGAGTGACTATGAGAAAAAGTTCCATAATGCATTGGCTGAAATTGAGCAGGCCGGTGTTAAGCAGCACATAAGAATTGAGTCTGAGCTTGAACGATTGAAAGCCCTTGGCTTTGAACCAAGACCCTTTCTGTATTGGGCATCGCCATTAACCAATGTTGCTGTGTTTGTCTTGGTGACCTTGATAGTTGCTTCGTTTCAGGCCGGGGTAACTGTCATTCTTGGTGAGAACTTTTGCCTTCCCAATATATTTGGCCCCGCAGTGTTGGCCGCCGTACCACTTACTTTGCTAACAGTCGCACTAAGACTGTTCCAACGCAGGGCATACAATTTGAGCAAGTGGGAAGACTTGTAGCGCTCAGAGAGCGTTGTCACCATCTGGTGGTGTATCCAAATTTGGCCAGTCCGAGTGTAATCCAGACGACAAACACCCTTCCTGAACCTCGCGCCACATAGGAACGTTCAGGGACATCTGGCATTGCGCGGTGAACATGCGTCCGTCGACCTGAAGGCAGATCATCTCACCCAGTTCGATGCGAGACCCGGATGTGTCGGTGCAATAGCAATCCCGCGTCTTGCCGTCAGGGCCGATGTAATCGGCGAATGCAGGCGTGGTCGTCACCAGCAGAGTAAGAAAAACCCGTTTCATGGCTGCCAGCTTAGCATGACGTTGCCCTTGACCAAAGCCCCCGGATGAGAGACACCGCCGGGATGATCCCCGAAGAACGTCTTGAACAGATCACCCAGCGTTTTCAGTACCTCGAAGCTGCCATGGCCGATGGCGCGTCGGGTGGTGATATTGCGGCGCTGGCCAAAGAATATTCCGACCTCAAGCCTGTCGTCGATCAGATCATGGCCTGGCGACAGCTGGTGGGAGATCTGGCCGAGGCGCAGGCGATGCTGACTGACCCGGACATGAAAGAGCTTGCCGAGGAGGAAATCCCCGAGTTGCAGGCTCGCATCCCCAAGGCGGAAAACGCGCTCCAACTGGCATTGTTGCCAAAGGATGCGGCAGATGCCCGTCCAGCGATGCTGGAAATTCGCCCTGGCACCGGCGGGGACGAGGCCGCTTTGTTCGCGAGTGATCTATTGCGCATGTATCAGCGATACGCCGAGGCGCGTGGCTGGAAATTCGAGATTATCGAAGAGCAGGCCTCGGATCTGGGCGGCATCAAGGAAGTGGTCGCCCATATCAAAGGCGACAATGTCTTTGCGCGCTTGAAATATGAATCCGGCGTCCATCGGGTGCAGCGCGTGCCCGAAACCGAAAGCGGGGGGCGCATTCACACCTCGGCGGCGACAGTGGCGGTTCTGCCCGAGGCCGAGGATGTAGACATCCAGATCGACGCCACTGATATCCGAATCGATACGATGCGGAGCTCGGGTGCCGGGGGACAGCACGTGAACACGACAGACTCGGCTGTGCGGATCACGCATCTTCCGACGGGATTGGTGGTGACGAGTTCCGAAAAATCTCAGCACCGCAACCGCGAAATCGCCATGCAGGTTCTGAAGACGCGCTTGTACGATCTGGAACGGCAGCGGATTGACAGCGAACGCTCGGCAGATCGCGCCAGTCAGGTGGGCTCGGGGGATCGCTCGGAACGCATTCGTACTTATAACTTCCCGCAGGGGCGCATGACCGACCATCGGATCAACCTGACGCTATATAAGCTGGATCAGGTGATGCAGGGCGATCTGGACGAGGTGATTGATGCGCTGACGGCAGACGATCAGGCCCGGCTGCTGGCCGAGATGGCACAATGACGGGTCTGCAAACAGCGGCACAGGCCATGGTAGCAGCGACAGCGCGCCTGCGTGCGGCCGGTGTGGACGATCCGGCGCGCGACGCGCGTCTGTTGCTGGCCCACGCTGCACGGATTGAAGCCAGTCGCGTGACACTGATTGCCCCGGAAGAATTGCAGCCCGAAATCGCCGAGCGTTATGACCAGCTGATCTCCTTGCGTGCCGTTCGGGTTCCGGTGTCGCATCTGTTAGGTGAGCGGGAGTTTTATGGCCGCAGGTTTCGCGTCAGCCGGGATGTCCTTGATCCGCGCCCGGAAACAGAAACCCTTATCGAAGCGGCGTTGAGCGAACCATTTGATCATGTCCTCGACCTGGGGCTGGGCTCGGGGTGTATCCTGATAACCCTTCTGGCCGAACGCAGCAGTTCCACGGGCGTGGGTGTCGATCTGAGCGAAGCCGCCTGCCTGCAAGCCAGTGCCAATGCGGTTCAGCATCAGGTAGAGGCGCGGATTGAGATTCTTCGATCAAACTGGTTTGAAGACATTAATGGTCAATTCGACTTGATTGTTTCCAACCCTCCATATATCTCAGTGTCTGAGATGGAAGAACTGTCGCCCGAAGTGCGCGAGCATGAGCCGCGCATGGCTCTGACGGATGAGGGGGATGGGTTGGGAGCGTATCGTCGGATCGCGGCTGCGACCCCGGATTTTCTGTTGCCGGGCGGGCGAATTCTTGTCGAAATCGGTCAGACGCAGGCGGCAAAAGTATCAGCCCTGTTCGACGCTGCCGGGTTGGTGGATGTTCGGATCATCCCTGATCTGGACGGTCGCGACCGCGTTGTTGGCGCAAGAATGCCGGATTGAGTGGCGGGTTTGCGGCAAAAAACGCCAACCCGAACAAAAAAGCTTGTGAAAACCCGAGATTCCTCTTGTCTGCGCCGTCAGGACATGTTTACTCAGGATTAGTCGGCGAGGTTGACGCTGTTGCAGCGCACCCCTGACGCCAAGCCCAAAAAGTCGACTTCCCGTCACGGCAAACGCCTTAGAGCAGTGCAAAACACGGGTTGAGCGACAGCGCATTGATAAGGCTGACGTAAAGTAAGATGAGATCTTCCAAACCCCGTTCGCGGGCCAAGAATAACCGCAATCGTCCTTCTGGCGGCAACGTCGTAAACCGGGTTTTTGACAGCTCGGGTCCCGAAGGCAAGGTTCGTGGCACGCCGCAGCAGATTATTGACAAGTACAACCAGTTGGCACGTGACGCTCAGCTGTCGAATGACCGCGTGGCAGCAGAAAACTTCCAGCAACACGCAGAACATTATCTGCGGATGCTGAGCGAAGCGCAGCGCGAAATGGATGCGCGCCGTGAAGAGCAGGAGCGCCAGAACCGCGAACGCCAGGCTGAGCGCGATCGTGAACGTGCCGAACGTCAGGAACGCGAAGCGACCCGTCAGGCTGATCCGGCCGAAGCACCGCAGCCTGATTTGATGGACCTGTCTCAGCAAGTTTCAGAGCCCGATAGCGGCTTGGTAGAAACACCGGAAAACAAAGAAACCCCGGTAGCTGAGGCACCGGAAGAGGCACCGCTCAAAGAAAAACCCGCGCGTAAACCGCGCACGCGGAAGCCCAAAGCTGCACCCGAGGCAAAAGAGGAAGCACCCGCCAACACCGGGGATGCTCCAGAGGCGGCTGAGTAAAGCTGACGGCCAATGAACCAAGCCCCGAGGTCAAACTCGGGGCTTTTTTGTTTGATCAGGTTTTCTTAACTTCGCGCGCCAAAGCGCAGAACGCTTCAAGCGGGATTTGTTCGGCACGGTCCGTGGGCTTGATACCAGCAGCCAGCAGACGGTCTTCGATATCCGGGGCAATGCCTTTGAGTGAGGCGCGCAGCATCTTGCGGCGTTGGTTGAAGGCGGCGGCCACGATACGTGACAGGGTGGCGGCATCGGCGGGAAAGCGTGGTTCGGGCAGGGCGGTCAGGTGGACCACGGCGCTTGAAACCTTGGGCGGCGGGGTGAAGGCCCCGGGGGGAA
Organism: Ruegeria sp. BHSB056; assembly: GCF_059613305.1. NCBI lineage: Bacteria > Pseudomonadati > Pseudomonadota > Alphaproteobacteria > Rhodobacterales > Roseobacteraceae > Ruegeria > Ruegeria sp. BHSB056. Next base: position 13,562 of record NZ_JBXWSG010000001.1, read on the forward strand.
GCGACATGGCGATACGTGCCTCTGCCCGCCATTGAGCGAGGATGGCAAGGCGTCCATAAGCTTTGCTGCCAGGTTGGGCGACGATACGCTCGGCCACTTCGCGTTGGAACATCAGCGTCAGGCTCTGCCAGAATGGGGGCCATTCGGGCGGTGTCAGCCAACGCACCAGCAGCTCGGTGCCGACATTGTAGGGCAGGTTGGCTGCGACGCGGATTGGCGGTGTCAGGTATTCAAGCGGGTTGATTTCCAGGGCGTCGCCGTTGATCACCTCAAGCCGACCCGGATACGCAGCCGCGATGTCGTTCAGGGCGGCAATGCACCGGGTGTCTTTTTCAACCGCCACGACCTTGCGCGCGCCTTCGGACAGTAGGCCCCGCGTCAACCCACCGGGACCGGGGCCGATTTCAAGCACATCGCATTCTGACAAATCGCCGGCCTGTCGGGCGATTTTGGCAGTCAGGTTCAGATCCAGCAGAAAGTTCTGCCCCAGCGATTTGCGCGCTGAAAGCTGGTGGGTTGCGATGACCTCGCGCAAAGGGGGAAGCGTGTCTATAGCGCTCATGATCGGAATACCTTGGCGCCTGTGAAAGGGGCTGCGCCCGAGATTTTTGTGCCTCCGGCGGGGATATTTTCAGCCAGGTGAAGGATCAAGAGCTTTTTACCATGCGCCGGGCAAGTTTCAGGGCTTCGATCAGGCTGGAGGGGTTGGCGATGCCTTTCCCCGCGATGTCCAGTGCTGTTCCGTGGTCGGGTGAGGTGCGGATGAAAGGCAAGCCAAGGGTGACATTCACGCCCCGGTCGAAATCCAGCGTCTTGATCGGGATCAGAGCCTGATCATGATACATGGCGATGGCGGCGTCATAGCGGGTGCGGGCAGCGGCGTGAAACAGAGTATCCGCAGGATGGGGGCCGGTGATGGTTGCGCCCTCTGGGTTCAGATCAGCCAGCATCGGAGCAATCCAGTCGAGTTCCTCTGTGCCCATCTTGCCGCCTTCACCTGCATGTGGGTTCAGACCTGCAACTGCGATGCGGGGATGTGTGAGCCCGAACTGATCACGCAAACCGCGTACAGTGATTTCAATCGTCTCGCGCAGAAGATCAGGGGTAAGTGCCGCGGGAACTTGTGACAATGGAATGTGAATCGTCGCGGGAACGACGCGCAACTGCTCGCTGGCCAGCATCATGACTACCCGGCGGGTTCCGGAAAGGGCTGCCAGAAACTCGGTATGGCCAGGAAAGGTGAACCCTGCGCCGTCAATCAGGGCTTTCTTGTTGATCGGTGCGGTGCAAAGCGCCGCCGCCTCGCCGGTCTGTACCAGTTCGGTGCCGGTTTCGATGGCGTCAACCACCGACGGCGCGTTGGCCGGGTTTGGCTGTCCGAAAACGTTCGGGGCGGGAAAGTCCATCTGAAGAACGGGCAGGGCCCGATCACAGATTTCAGCGACCTGACTTGGATGTTCGATTTTCGCAACGGGTGTGCCTGCGGGCAGGTGGCTGGCGTCTCCGATATAGAAGAACGGGCAGGCATCGCGCAGGTCTGCCCAGGCTTTGGCCGCGATTTCCGGACCGATACCAGCCGGTTCACCGCAGCTGAGCGCGACGGGCCGCATCATTCCTGAGTAATGACAGCGTCAGCCCGCAGCTGCTCCACCAGACTGGCCGCAAACGCCTGAAGACGTTGCTGCGCCAGCGCGTTGGCTACATCGCCCCGAGAGGTGTCTTCACCAAGATCGCGCGTGCGGTTGCATAGCATCAGGAACACAAGCGTTTGACCATTGTTGCGGGTCAGAGTCGCCGATGCTTCGTTCCGATCCAGCTTGGCCAGTTCCACGGCAATATCACCGGGCACCTCAGAAGGCGCGGCTTCGACCCGGTCCAGAACTTCGGCCGGCTGATCCTTGGCAATGCCATAGAGATCATCACAAGTGTCGATTTCTTCTTTCAGCTTCGCGGCACGTGAAAGGGTTTCGGCGCTGCGTCCGCCTGGCAGGTAATAGGCGGCATAATCCAGCTTTGAAATGCGCGGAGCGCCGGTTGCGACTTCGCGCAAGCCACGCATCTGAAACAGAGCAACCGCGTTTGGCAGGGTGATCGGGTCGGTGATCTCACCGGTCTGAAGCCCCAGTATAACAGGTTGAAGCGCCGGGGGCAGGTTCGAGATGTTCAGCCACTCCAGACGTCCGCCCTGACCCCGTGTTGCGGCTGCGGAATACTGAGCGGCGGCAGCAGAAAACGCGTCCTGCCCTTCAAGGCGCGAGATTTCTTCGGCCAACAGCTCGGTCTGGGCAACCGTTTGCGGGTTTACCGGGATAATGATTTCGGACAGCAGGACCTGCAATCCGCCTCCGCCCGTCTGGCCCAGTGCGCGATCGATCTCATCCTCGGTCGGGCGGGCCTGCGACAGATAGCGCGAGCTGATATAGTCGCGCCATGCCAGTTGATCCGCGACATAATCCCGGACCGTTTCAGGGTCGACGCCAGCGTCGCCGAGAAGTTTCAGGAATTGTTCGGATGACAGTTGTCCGCGCGCGGCGAATTCGTCGATGCCCAGCTGAACGGCCTCGGGCGTCGCTTGCACGCCGGCGTCGCGCATGACCTGCTTGCGCAGTTTTTCATCAATCAGGGCATCCCTGACGTCAGCTTCGTTGTCACCGGGCAAACCCAGAACATTCAGGAATTGCAGGCGCTGTTCAAGCTCGTACCAGGTGACAATGTCCTGATTGACGCGGATCGCGGGTGAGAACAGGCTTTGCGTGCCACCCTGATGAGGCGCGATTGCAAAAACTGCGGCAACCAGTGCCGGTGTGACCGGTTTAAGCCAACCGGAACGGAGAAACCTGGAGAAACCTGATATCAACTGCATGTTCTCTTGTATGTCTTGCCACCGCCTTCAAGGGCGTACCCTGTCAGAGAAAGGGTAAAGCCGAATTCTGTCGAAGGCTCAATAGTGGATGTTGAAGTAAAGCGCCGACTTACGGACATGTTAACCCGAACGCATTCGTTCTGATAGGTCACACCCAGACCCAGCCGGATCGGTTCCGACTCGGCCAGATCGTAGCGCGCCAGGGCATTGGTCAGCCAGTTCTGATCGACCTGGTAGCGCCCAAGAAGCAGAATTTCCGAGATTTCTTCGGTGATGTTTTCCGCTGGGTCCGGCTCTTGCCAGATATAGCTGCCGGAAAGGCCGGCGTTTTCGGATGCCCATGCGCCGCGCAGCTCGGCTTTGACAAAACTCAAATCCCCGTCTATCAGACCGCGCCCGGCAAGTGACCAGCCATTGGCCGTGCTGATCTGCCCGGCTACCAGCAAATCCGATGATGTGCCCTGCAAGCCCGATGTCAGCGTGAAGTTTGGATCGGCGTCGGCCCGAAACACTTGGCCCACAGTCGCCTGGGCCTGCCAACCACCCGCGCCATACCGGGCCCAGTTCAGGCCAACAACACTTGTGGCGCTGTTCTCGCGCTGATCTTCAGCAGGAAACCGCGAGAGGGACAGAAGGTTGCCCTGATCGAATTCCTGAAACGTGCTTTCATCATTCGGAACATCGGTATCCGATACATGTGTCCATCCGAACTGCGCGATCGGTTCGAGGAACTGAACAGCCCCCGATTCCTCGCGCCGGGTCATTGGATATCGGAGAGTCAAAGCCGCGCGCGGCGTAGATCGGGTCACATTGTTGGGGTAGTTGCTGTCGTGGCGAATGTTGAAAGTGTCAACCGACGCCCCCAGCGTGGTATCGACCCGCAGCCCCGATGAGAAAGTCCAGCTGCGCAGCCATTCGGCATCGAAGGTGGCCCGTGCAATGTCGCGACCAACAACATCTGTATCGCTGGTACGTTCGTGCGCATGACCGATGAAAGCCAGCCGAACCTCGCCACCTAGCGTGCTGGGAAAATAGCGTTTTTCATAGTTGAGATCGAAGACGCGAGACGGAATCTCGTCCTGATTTTCGCTGTCCCTTAGCGTTTTGTAGTAGATCACGCCGGTTTTGAACGCGCTGTCGCGTTTGATCCGCTCCAGCGCGATTTCGCTGCGCAAACGGTCCAGATCCGGCAAGCCATAGTCAGCCAGGTAGGCATCGTCGGATGTGGTTTCCAGATTGAAGGTCAGCCGGAAATCGTTTTTCAGATTGAACCAGCCTTTGGCAAACAGGTAGCCGCGATCCTGGTCGGGTTGCACATCATCCCGTGTATACGCGCCATCCACCTGAATACGTCCGTTTACGAAGGCCTGACGATAGCGGTATCCCAGAGTAGTCGTCTTTGCTGAGACGTAAGGCGTAAGTGTCAGGTCCTTGTGATCGCCAAGCTTGAAGAAATAGGGGACCTGAACCCCAGTGCCCAATTGCGAGGTGCTGCGGATCGAAGGAACCAGAAAGCCTGTTGCCCTCTCTAGCGTTGGGTCGGGCAGGCGCAGATAAGGAAAGTAGAATACCGGATAATCCAACACCCGAAGCTGCGCGCCTTCGAAATATAGTTGCCGTTCCAGTTGATCATGCGTGACTTTGCGCGCCCGGATTTGCCAAAGAGGCGGCCTGCCGTCGTTGCAGACATGACAGGATGTGGCTGAAACCTTGCTGAATTGTGTATAACGGCCTGCGGCCCGTTTCGCCTGAACCGAGGCGATCTGTACCTGCTGTTCAAACACCATGCGCGCACCAACCAGCAGTCCGTTCTGAATTCCGCTGTCCAGTTGCCCTGAATCCGCCAGCAGGGTGGTCTGACCACCCTGATCGATACGAATTGGGCCTTCCAGTGTCAGCTCGCCAGTCTCGCGGTCATATGTGATACGATGGGCGGACAATTTGGTGTCGCCCTGAAAGGCCTCGACATTGCCTTCAGCCACAAGTTTGCGCTCAGGCGTGATGAATACCTTGTCGGCCACCAGCAAGGCAGGCTCTTGCTGCGCTTGTGCGCCCTGTGGCTGTGGTTGGCCTTGAGAGGTCTGTGCCGCAAGTCCCGTCGGAATGGATAAAGCGAGTGCACTGGTAAGCAACACAGGAACGATATGCCGCATCAGCCGTCCTCCGCGTGCAGTAGCAGACCAAGAGACAACAGAATTGCGGCAAAGGGCGGTGCCCAGGCGGCGATATAGATGGGCAATTGTCCGTTTTCCCCGAGGATTTGCGCGAAATTGCGCACGAAATAGATGGCAAATCCAAGCAGGACGGCTGTCAGGACGGCGATCCCTGTGCCGCCGAACCGAACGTGGCGCATGGTGAACGCGGCCCCGATCAGAACCATCGAGATCAGAAAGAAAGGCCGGGCCAGCTGTACCTGCAGCCAGACCTCATATTGCTTGGTCGAGAATCCCGCCTCGCGCAGGTCGCTGATCAACTGGGGCAGGTCGTATACCGAAACCGAATCCTGTTGCCCCAAAGTGTCCATGATCCGCTGCCGAGTCAGTGAGGTTGGCAGCTCCAGACGCTCGTGTGCAACCGAGTTGGATTCGGGGTTTTGCCCGTCCTGCAAAGCCCATACCTTTGCTTTGGAAAGAACCCAGTTCCCGCCTTCCAACTCTGCCCGGTCCGAAACAATTTGCTGGGTCGGTTTGCCATCCCGCCCAAAAGTGATGACGGTAACTCCGTCCAGCCGCAGCTTGTCTTGGTTCGACGTTGCCCGGGCGTGGATGACAGCCTGCCCATTCTCGGCAGACTGGCGCAGCCAAAGGCCCTCGCTGCTGATCGAAAGGGCCGAACTGCCGTTGTTTCGGTAGGAATCCGACAAGCGCCGGAATTCTTCGGATGTGGCTGCTGCAATAGGGTTCAGCAGTGCGACTGCCAGCGTGCCGATGATCAGCGACAACAGGACAGGCGCAACCAAGGCGCGGATGCCCGAGCGGCCAGTTGCACGGGTCACCACAAGTTCGGACGTACGTGCCAGCCCGACGAACAGCGCAATGGTGGACAGGATCACCAGCAGAGGCAGCATTTCGCTGATGGCGGCTGGTGTATTCAGCAGTGTGAGGTGCAGCAGCTGGGCAAAAGACAGGTCGAAATCGTCAAAGCGGCGAATCTGTTCGATCAGATCGATGAGAATCATCAAGGTCAGAAAAATACCTCCGATGACCATGAAGCTTTGCAGAAACCGGCGAGCGAAATAACGGTCCAGGATCATGGGCGCGACCCCATTGCGCCTGTAGTGCGAGGGTTCGGGCCGATATCGCGCCTGCGCAATGCTGCGCGCGACAGCGTATGCCTGCCCTGTCGTACCACGTTTTTCTCCCCCGAGCCTGCCGGTCATTTTTTCGGGACCTTAATGCAATTGAAAGGCGGGGAAAACTGCTATCTGGTCAATGCGTGCCCCGCGGGCTAGGTCTTGGGGAACAGAATTCGAGGAGTGTACAATGAGCAGTCTGATACCGATCCGTTTTCAGGAATTTGACCTTGAGGCTATGGCGCAGGCCGGGGGGCGCGTCGCCATCATCATTCCGGATGACGGTAAGATGAGCCCGGCAGCCCGCCGGGCAAACCGTCTGACGAAGGGCGGCTTGGCGCGGCTTGTTGAAAGCGAGAGTTTCAGAAAGTCGAAGACAGGTGATGTCATCTCGATGGCATGGCCCACAGGGATGGCGGCAGAGGCGCTGGATGTTCTGGTTTTGCCACGTCGCCCCGAGGCCGGCGAAGCCCGCAAGGCAGGGGCGGCGCTGGCTAAGCTGGCCGGCGGCAAGGACATGCTGGTGATGGTGGGCAATCAGGCGAGGGCCGAGGATCTGGCACTGGGGATTGTTCTGCGCAGCTATGAGTTCGACGCGCATAAAACCAAGGAAAGCCAGAAGGCGGGCACAGTGACAATCAGCCACGCAAAGCCTGCGGAGGCCGAGGCAGATTTTGCACCTCTCTATGCAATTGCTGATGGCGTTCGGATGACGCGCGATCTGACCAATGAACCAGCAAATGTTTTGACCACCACCGAATTCGCGGACCGCCTGGTTGAGATGCAGGGGCTGGGTCTTGAGGTCGAAGTACTGGACGAAGACAAGCTGGCCGAGTTGGGAATGCGCACATTGCTAAGCGTCGGGCAGGGCTCGGACAGCCCTTCGAAAGTGGTGGTGATGCAGTGGAATGGCGGGGCCAAGGATGACGCGCCTTTGGCACTGGTCGGAAAGGGCGTGGTGTTTGACACGGGTGGTATCTCGCTCAAACCCGCTGCTGGCATGGAAGAGATGACCATGGACATGGGCGGCGCCGGCGTTGTTGCAGGCACCATGCGCGCGCTGGCCAAGCGCAAGGCAAAAGCCAATGTCGTGGCGCTGGTCGGTCTTGTCGAGAATATGCCATCAGGTAACGCCACCCGTCCGGGTGATGTGGTCAGGTCGATGAAGGGCGATACGGTCGAGATCATCAACACCGACGCCGAGGGCCGCCTGGTTCTGTGTGACGTGATGTGGTACGCGCAGGAACGATTCAAGCCGGTCGGTATGATTGACCTGGCAACTTTGACCGGTGCGATCATCATCGGGTTGGGCCATGAAAACGCTGGTGTCTTTTCGAACAATGACACGTTCTGTGATGCCTTCCTGAAATCTGCCAAGGCCGAGGATGAAGGCGCTTGGCGGATGCCATTGGGCGATGCCTATGACAAGTTGCTGAAATCGCGCATTGCCGACATGAAGAACGTGGGCGGTCGCCCCGCCGGTTCAGTCACCGCCGCGCAGTTCCTCCAGCGGTTCGTAAAAGAGGAAACACCGTGGATTCATCTGGACATTGCAGGCGTCGCCTCGGTGTCTGAAGAGACCTCTTATGCGCCCAAAGGCGCCACCGGCTGGGGCGTGCGCGCGCTGAGCCGGTTTGTGCAGGATAATTTCGAGTAAACACATGGGCGCTGTCTATTTCTACCACCTGACCCGCCAGCCGCTGGAGCACACCTTGCCCGCGCTGCTGGACAAGGCGCGGCAAGCCGGGTGGCGGATAGCCGTGCGGGGTACTGACCCTGCGCGGATGGACTGGCTGGATGAAAAGCTGTGGCTGGGCTCCGAGGACGGGTTCCTGCCACATGGTCGCGCTGGCGGCCCGCACGACGCGGACCAGCCGATCCTGCTGACTACCAGCGCCGTTGCGGGAAATGGCGCGACCTGCATCATGGCTGTGGATGGCGCGCCGGTCGAAGCGGAAGAAGTCGCCGCGCTGGAACGGGTTTGTATCCTGTTCGATGGCAATGACGACATGGCTGTACAACAGGCGCGCGGGCAGTGGAAAGCGCTGACGGATGCCGGATGTTCCGCACAATACTGGTCGGAGGAGTCCGGGCGGTGGGAAAAAAAGGCTGAAGCCTGACCGGCCCGCAATTTTCAGGAGATACGACAATGCAGAAAAAGCCCTTGGGCCGTACCGGAATTATCGTGAGCGATCTGTGCCTTGGCACGATGACATTTGGCTCTCAAACGTCTGAAACGGATGCGCACCGTCAGATGGATATGGCGTTGGACGCGGGGATCAACTTTGTCGATGCGGCGGAAATGTATCCGGTGAACCCTGTAGCGAAAGAAACGATCGGGCGCACCGAAGAGATTTTGGGAAACTGGAATGCCGCCAGTCCTACCCGCCGGGGAGATTATGTTTTGGCGACCAAGCATTCCGGCGCGGGGCTGTCTTTTGTCCGTGATGGTGCGCCGATCACCGCCCGCACCATACCCGAAGCGATTGAGGGGTCTTTGCGACGTTTGCAGACCGGGTATATCGACCTCTATCAGTTTCACTGGCCCAATCGGGGCAGCTATATGTTTCGGCAGAACTGGGATTATGCGCCGTCTGGCGAAAACACGGACGAAGTGCTGAGCAACATGCAAGAGTGCCTTGAGGCATTGCAGGCTCAGGTAGACAAGGGCAATATCCGTGCCTTTGGCCTGTCGAATGAAAGCGCTTGGGGAACCGCGCAATGGCTGCGGCTGGCCGACCAGATGGGGGCGCCGCGCGTGGCATCGGTGCAGAACGAGTATTCATTGCTGTGCCGCCATTTTGACACCGACCTGGGTGAGTTGAGTGTGCATGAAGATGTTGGGTTGATGGCGTTTTCCCCTTTGGCAGCAGGCTTTCTGACCGGAAAGTACCAAAATGACTGCGTTCCCGACGGATCGCGTATGTCCTTTGTGCCTGAGATGGGAGGCCGGAAATCCGGTCGTGTTTTCGAGGCGGTTGCAGCTTATCTGGACATCGCCGCACGGCATGGTCTGGATCCGGTGCATATGGCACTGGCGTGGTGCCGGACGCGCCCGTTCATGATGTCGGCAATCTTCGGGGCCACGACCGTTGCACAGCTGGATCATATTCTGGCGGGCGTGGATCTTGAATTATCCAAGGATGTGTTGGCCGAGATCAGCAGGGCACATCGGGCGCACCCGATGCCGTTTTAGGGGCTCTGCCCCCGTCGCCTTTGGCGACGCCCCCGGGATATTTTTGGCCAGATGAAGAAGGATCCGGTCAGTGATGGGTGGGATGCGCGCGTTCGTGTCTCAGGTCGCGGGCCGATTGACCGTGGGCGGTGCGGAAAGCGCGGGCAAAGCTGGATTGCGAAGCAAAGCCGGTGGCGAGCGCCACATCCATTAGTGGCATGTCGGTGTCGGTGACCAGACGGCGGGCCTCGGCCAGGCGCAGTTGCAGATAGTGGTCCTGCGGCGTCGTGTTCAGGCGCAGTCGGAACTGTTGTTGCAGCGTCCGTGGGCTGGTGCCCAGGCGGTCTGCGATAAAGGCCAGCGGCAGAGGATCATCCAGTGACGCCTGCATCATCGAGTTGGCCTTGGCGGTCAGTGCTGTGTGGCGATGGGGTGCGCCTGTGCGGCTTTGCGGTTTTCCAGGGTCCGGAGCGCCATCGTAAAGGAACAGGCCCGCAACACGCGCGGCGAAACTCGCGCCGTGACGGGCGGCGATGATGTGCAGCATCATCTCGACAGCCGGAATTGCGCCACCCGAAGTCAGGCGGTTGCCCGAAACGGTGAAGCGGTCGGTGCGCACATCAACTTCGGGAAACCGGGTGGCGAAATTTTCGAGGTCTTCCCAATGGGTTGTTGCCAGATGACCATCCAGTAGCCCGGCCTCGGCCAAGAGCCACGGGCCGCCATCAATGCCTGCCATCGTTGCGCCTGTGCCCGCGATGCGCCGCAGACCAGCCAGCAGGCTGGGGGTGGCGTGGCGGGCCAGTTGGAACCCGGCGACCACGATCATCAGGTCGCAGGATTGCAACCGGGCCAGTGGAATACCAGGCACCTGCAACGCACTTGTCAGCATTGCGGGCTCTGGCGTCGCGGTCACATAGTCCCAGTCAAAGGCCGGGCGGTCCGCCAGACGGTTCGCGGCCCGCATCGGGTCCACCGCAGAGGCAAAGCTGAGCGTGTTGCATTCGTCCAGCACAAGCACAGCTGTTTTCAGGGCGCGGTGTTCCGGTTGCAGTATGTTTTTTGCGGATTTCATCAAGTTTGATTCGCATATTGCCAAGTGGGTTTCCCAAAGCTGCGCCAGAGTCGGGTCAGAACGCAAATCGGAATCCGGGGAAAAGCCTGGGGAAAACCCTTGGCACAAGCCGGTATAAGCTGGGGAAAACACCATGCCTTTGGAAATGAACCGCGAAGTCTTTATCACCTGTGCCGTAACCGGCTCGGGTGGAACGCAGGACCGCAGCCCGTATGTGCCGCGGTCACCGCAGCAGATCGCCGACAGCGCAATCGCTGCAGCCAAGGCCGGGGCGGCAGTGGTTCACTGCCACGTGCGCGACCCCGAGACTGGAGCGCCAAGCCGCAGGCTGGATTTGTACCGTGAGGTGACAGACCGCATCCGTGACGCTGATGTGGACGCTGTTTTGAATCTGACCGCAGGGATGGGTGGCGATATCGTATTCGGCGGTGTTGAAAACCCGTTTCCTGTGGCCGAGGGCACCGACATGGTTGGCGCTTCGGAACGCGTGGCGCATATTGCCGAATGCTTGCCCGAAATATGCACCTTGGACTGCGGCACAATGAACTTTGCCGAGGCCGATTATGTTATGACGAATACGCCCGGTGCATTGCGCGCCATGGGCAAGATGATGACTGATCTGGGTGTGAAGCCCGAAATCGAAGCCTTTGACACCGGCCACCTGTGGTTTGCAAAGCAACTGGTGAAGGAAGGGATTCTGGCGCCCAACGCTCTGGTTCAGCTGTGCATGGGGGTGCCGTGGGGCGCGCCGGATGATCTGAATACCTTTATGGCGATGGTGAACAACGTGCCGGATGACTGGACCTTCAGCGCGTTTTCGCTGGGACGGAACGAGATGCCGTTTGTCGCGGCTTCGGTTCTGGCAGGCGGCAACGTGCGCGTGGGGCTTGAGGACAACCTGTGGCTGGATAAGGGCGTAATGGCCGAGAACTGGCAACTGGTGGAACGTGCGCGATCCATCATCGAGAATATGGGCGCGCGCGTGATAGGTCCTGACGAAGTCCGTGCGAAGCTGGGGCTGACCAAGCACGCACCGGTTGCAAAATAATGGGCACGCGGAGTTTGGGGGCCAGCCCCCAAGCCCCCGGAATATTTCTAAAAAGATGAATCATGCGCAGCCAGTAGGTGGGAAATCATGAAAACGGCATCAATTATTGGGGGCGGAGTTATCGGCGGTGGATGGGCCGCGCGGTTCCTGCTCAATGGCTGGGATGTGCGGGTGTTTGACCCTGACCCCGAGGCGGAACGCAAGATTGGCGAGGTGCTGGACAACGCAAGACGGTCCTTGCCGGGGCTGAGTGACGTTCCGTTGCCAGCCGAGGGTTCGCTGAGCTTTCACAGCGACATGGCCGAAGCGGTTAAGGGTGCGCGTTGGATACAGGAGAGTGTGCCAGAACGTCTGGATTTGAAACTGAAGGTTTACAAAGGCTTGCAGGAGGCTTGCGATCCGGGCGCGATCATTGGATCCTCGACCAGCGGGTTCAAGCCGTCCGAACTTCAGGACGGAGCGCTGCGCCCCGAGCAGATCGTGGTGACGCACCCCTTCAACCCGGTTTACCTGTTGCCTTTGATCGAGCTTGTACCAACAGACAAGAACCCGCCCGAGATGATCAAACAGGCGCAGGACCTGTTGAAATCGCTTGGGTTCTTCCCGTTGCATGTCCGGAAAGAGATCGATGCGCATATCGCCGACCGGTTCCTGGAAGCTGTCTGGCGCGAGGCGCTTTGGCTGGTCAAGGATGGCATTGCGACAACCGAAGAGATTGACGAGGCCATCCGTATGGGGTTCGGCATCCGCTGGGCGCAGATGGGTCTGTTCGAAACCTACCGCGTGGCCGGGGGCGAGGCGGGGATGCGCCATTTCATGGCGCAGTTCGGGCCTGCCTTGAAATGGCCGTGGACCAAGTTGATGGATGTTCCTGAGTTCACTGACGAACTGGTCGATTTGATCGCCAATCAATCTGACGCACAATCCGGGATGCATTCGATCCGAGAATTAGAGCGTATTCGCGATAGCAACCTTGTTGGGATGATGCGGGCCCTCAAGGCGCAGAATTACGGCGCGGGGGCGGTGCTGAACCAACATGATGCAGGGTTGAAACCCGGCGCGCTGCCGACGCTGGATCAAGCGGATCTGAGCCAGCCCATCCTGACCCTGTCGCGGGCCGTTCCGCTGGACTGGACGGATTACAACGGCCACATGAACGAAGCGAAATATCTGGAGGCCTTTGCCTCCGCCACCGATCGGTTCATGGAAATCATCGGATGCGATGCGGATTACATCGCCTCGGGTGGCAGCTATTTCACGGCGGAGAACCACATTCGCTATGTGGATGAAGCTCATGCTGGTGCCAAAATCGACGTGCGCACGCAGATGCTGTTGGGGCAGGGGAAGAAGCTGCATGTGTTCCACAGCATGTATGAGGGTGACAAACTGCTGGCCACAGGTGAAAGTTTTCTGCTGCATGTCAGCCTGGAAACCCGCCGCCCCAGCGCGCCATCCGCTGAAATCGAAGCGGCTATGGCGCGGGTTGCAGAGGCTCAGGCCGGATTGCCTTATCCAGAGGGCGCAGGCGCGGCGATCAGGAAGCCTTCATGACGCGCCGGGTTCTGGTGACGGCTGGCGCGTCAGGCGTCGGCCGGGCCATGGCCGAGGCGTTTGATGCGTTTGGCTATGACGTCCGGGTCACGGATATCGATCAGGCGGCGTTGGATTCTTTGCCCGAACATTGGACCAGGCACCGAGCGGATGCTGCGGACGAAGCTGACATGCGCGCGGTATTTGACGCCGTCCAATCGACGGGAGGGTTGGATGTGCTCTGTGCCAATGCAGGTATTGCTGGTCCGACCGATGCTATTGAGGATATCGATTTGGATGCCTGGCGTGCCTGTGTCGCGGTCAATCTGGACGGTGCCTTCCTGGCGGCGAAACATGCAGCGCCGCTGATGAAATCGGCGCGGGCGGGCAGTATCATTCTGACCTCGTCGACAGCCGGGCAGTATGGCTATCCGTTCCGTGCGCCCTATGCGTCGGCAAAATGGGCTGTCATCGGGTTGATGAAGACGCTGGCCATGGAGTTGGGGCCCTATGGCATCCGCGCCAATGCCATTTGTCCGGGCGCAGTTGAAGGCCCTCGGATGGAAGGTGTCCTGACCCGCGAGGCCGCAGCCAAGGGCATGACCCGTGACGAGGTCTATCAGGGCTATGCCTCGGGCACCTCAATGGGGCGCTTTGTTGAAGCGCAGGATATCGCCAATATGGCAGTATTCCTTGCCTCAGATGCGGCGCGTTTGGTTTCAGGTCAGGTGATCGCGGTGGATGGTCACACGGTCAACCCGGACCCGAAACTGTAACTCAGCCCTGGTTTGGACCACGGATCTGGCGGATGGTCTGACGGACTGCCTGCCAGTCCTGGGCTTCTTGTCGGTTTCCGGCGGCTTCGCAGTCGCGCATTTTTTTCGCGGCTTCGGCTTCGGCTTGGTCTCCATGGGCGGCAAAAAGTGCACGTGCGTATTGAGCGGTTTGAATTGCGTCCATTCCTGTGCTCCTCCGTCTGTGTTCGGAATGCCTTATGGTTCGCGCCATAGTAAAATAGCACAGGTTGAGCGTTGCTGCATCACCCGTCGCGGGAAACCGCCGTTCTGAGGCGACGCAGATGGTTTGGAAAGTCACGGGCTGCCACGTCGGCCTCACGTACCAGCGTGTCGAAATGGCGTGAGAACGTCTCGATCCGGTCCCGGTCGCGGAAGGCCATATAGTGACTTCCTGCGTAGAATACACAAAGCAGCGGGCCGAAAATCGTCACCGGTGCCGAATAAAGCCGTTTTGCGTCAAACAGATAGATGCGCATCCGCGGATAGAGCTGTTCGCACAGCGCCAACAGGTGATCGATCTGTTCCAGCCGAACTTCGGGGCTGAGACCCTGATAGTACCCGGTCGCGTATGCAAAGCTTTCGATTTCGAATAACGGCATAGCGATCTCATAGTCCGACTGGGCGCTGCGCATCCATGCCAGACGATCCGCCGACGCGCCGATGGCTTGATCAGCGGTCCGACCCAGATGCGGGGCGTATTCCCATTCCAGTATCGCACGCGTCTTCAGCATGTCGGGCAGGGTGGCCGGGACATAGCGGATCTTGTACCCGGCGGCCTCCTGATGCCACTCGAAGATACGTTCATCGACAAGGGCGCGGGGGGCCTCGGTAAAGGTCAGCGAGCTAGCCAGAAGCTCGGCCGCGCTTTCCGGCCTGTCAGAAAGGCTCAGCAACCAGTCAGCCGACACGCCAAGTGCCGCTGCGCATCCGCCAACGACATGCGCGTTGGGCAACCGCGCGCCATGATCTGTCAACAGTTGGGAAACGGTCGAGCGGTCAACGCCAATATTGCGCGCAAGGGCACTTTGGCTGACATGGCGCTCTTCCATTGCACGGGCGAGGCGGAGACGAAACTGGGCGGCTCGGTCGCGCTTGTCGATATTTTCCTGCATGTCGTGTTTTTTATCACATTTGATGAATTTTGTTAATCATATTCAGAATTTCCAATACCGGGGTCCGAATGTAACGCTTTTGAGTAAGAAAAAGAACGGGGTTCGGAATGGAAACGCGGCGAAGATCAGTCGTGAAAGCAATCGTTTGGAATGTGATGGGGTTGGCGATCATGACAGTGGTGGGCTTGATCGCAACAGGCTCGGCCGCTGTAGGAGGGGCGCTGGCGCTGGTGAACACGGCCATCGGCCTGACGATGTACGTGATTTACGAAAGAATCTGGGCGAACATTTCGTGGGGACGCAATGGCTGATCCCACTACACCCAAATCGCCTGAATGGGGTACGTTTTTCCTGATCGTCTTGTGTTATGCCGCGTGGCTTACCGGTCTGTACTGGCTGGCAAACACATCCTTGTGGGTGGCTGTCCCTGCTCTGGGTGTTGTTGCGGCTTTGCATTCGTCACTGACGCATGAGGCCCTGCATGGGCACCCTTTTCGTGCCAAATGGCTGAACGAGGCGTTGATGGCACTGCCGTTGACATTGGCAATTCCGTATAACCGCTTTCGGGACCTGCATCTGGCGCATCATCAGGATGCCACCCTGACAGACCCTTATGACGACCCGGAATCGAATTATCTGGATCCGCATATCTGGTCGGGATTGCCCCGGCTGGCGCAGATGATCCTGAGCCTGAACAACACGCTGTTGGGGCGGATGGTGCTGGGACCCGTCCTTGGTCAGGTTCTGTTTATGCGGGACGAATGGCGCGGATTTATGCGCGGGGACAGGACGATTCTGCTGGCATGGGCTGTGCATCTACCCGGCGCGGTAGTGGTGCTGTGGGTTGTTGCGCAATCGGCCATGCCGGTTTGGGCCTATCTGATCGCGGCCTATCTGGGGTTGTCGCTTTTGAAGATCCGCACGTTTCTGGAACATCGTGCACATGAAAAATCCCGCGCCCGCACGGTAATCATCGAAGATCGCGGGCCTTTGGCTTTCCTGTTTCTGAACAATAACCTGCACGTCGTTCATCATATGAATCCGACTGCACCATGGTATCGCCTGCCATCGTTGTACAGGGACGGAAAGGACAGGTATTTGGCTTGCAATGAGGCTTATGTTTACCGGTCCTATGCACAGATTTTCCGGCAGTATTTCTTTCACGCAAAAGACCCTGTGCCACATCCGCTCTGGCCAAAGCCTTGATTTGACGACACAACGGGTGGCATGAGTCTCTGGATCCCTGTCACAATTGCTGCCGCCAGTTTCCAGACTGTGCGTTTCATGCTGCAAAAGTCGCTGGCCAGCGTGAAATTGTCTGCCGCAGGTGCCACTTTTGCGCGGTTTGCCTATTCCATGCCTTTGGCGGTTATCGGGCTATGTGTTGCGTTGCAGATAACTGGGGCGAGTATACCCCGGCTCAGCAGTTTATTCTGGCTTTACGCGGTCATCGGCGGGACAGCCCAAATCCTTGCCACGATCTGCGTGGTGGCGCTGTTCAAACAACGCAATTTTGCCGTTGGAATTACCTTCAAGAAAACCGAAGTGATCCAGACCGCCATTGTTGGCTTCCTGATCCTGGGGGACAGTGTGTCGCGCGGTGCGTTGATCGCGATCCTGTTGGGGTTGATGGCTGTGCTTTTGTTGTCAAAAACACCCGGTGGGGACGGACCCTGGTGGCGCCATCTGACCAATCGGGCTTCGCAATTGGGGCTTGGATCGGGTGTCTTGTTTGCGTTTTCCGCCGTCAGCTATCGTGGGGCTTCGCTGCAACTGGGCGATATCGATGCGTGGTTCCGGGCGCTGGTAACATTGGCAGCGGTGGTGACATTCCAGTTTACCAGCATGGGGATATGGCTGCTGTGGCGCGACCGGGCCGAACTGCACGCAGTCTGGCAAACGCGAAAGACCGGGGTATTTGTCGGCCTGACCAGCCTCGGTGGCTCGTTTTGCTGGTTCTGGGCCTTCACCTTGCAGAATGCGGCTTATGTCAAAGCGCTGGGGCAGGTAGAGCTGATCTTTAGCCTGTTGGCGTCGATCCTGTTTTTTCGCGAAACAATCACCCGGCGCGAAATCGCCGGGATGATGTTGCTTGGGTTTTCGATTTTAGCACTTGTGCTGGCAATCTAGCTGGCGCGACGTTCGTCGAAGCTGAGCGCGATGAAACTGGGTAGGTGATCTCCCATGCCCACGACGGTCGGGCCGGTGTCTTCCTTGCGTCCACGACTGCGCCCCTTAGGCTCGCGAACTTTTTTGCCCTCTTTCGGGTTCTCGGGTGCTTTGGCCTTTTTCTCAGGTTTTGGCTGTTCGGGTCTAGGGTCTTCCTGAACCGGGTGGTCTATACGCGGGATGTCTTTCTGGATCAGCTTTTCGATCGCAACCAGTGCTTTTTCGTCGCGTCCCGAACAGATTGTGATGGCCTTGCCTTCACGCCCGGCGCGACCGGTGCGGCCAATGCGGTGCACATAATCCTCGGGGTGGCCGGGGACGTCGAAGTTGAACACATGGCTGACCGACGGGATGTCCAGACCGCGCGCCGCGACGTCCGATGCCACCAGCAGGCGCAATGATCCGTCACGGAAACCGTCCAGTGTTTTCATCCGCTGCGACTGGTCCAGATCACCATGGATGGCGGCAGCGTTGTAACCGTGTTTTTTCAATGACTTTGCGCAGATGTCGACATCCGTCTTGCGGTTACAGAAGATGATCGCGTTGGTGCATTTGTCACCTTCGGCATCGATCAGCGCGCGCAGAACCTTGCGTTTGTTGCTGGCTTCGCGGTCACGACGTCCGCCTTTGAACATGACCACGCCTTGTTCGATTGTCTCGGATGCGGTCGCCTGACGGGCCACTTCGATCCGGGCAGGGGCCGACAGGAACGTGTCGGTGATCCGCTCGATTTCGGACGCCATGGTGGCCGAGAAGAACAGGGTCTGACGGGTGAAAGGTGTCAGTGAGAAGATGCGTTCGATATCGGGGATGAACCCCATGTCGAGCATCCGATCCGCCTCATCCACCACCATGATCTGCACGCCGGTCAGCAACAGCTTGCCGCGCTCGAAATGATCCAGCAAACGGCCCGGCGTGGCGATCAGAACGTCGACACCGCGGTCGATAAGGGCTTCTTGCTCTTTGAAGCTGACACCGCCGATCAACAGCGCTTTGGTCAGTTTCAGGTGTTTGGTATAGGTGTCGAAATTCTCGGCCACCTGTGCGGCCAGTTCCCGCGTCGGGCACAGTACCAGCGAACGTGGCATACGCGCACGCGCGCGGCCACGGGCCAGCAGTGTGATCATCGGCAGCGTGAAGCTGGCGGTTTTACCTGTGCCTGTCTGGGCGATGCCCAAAACATCGCGCCCTTCCAATGCGGGTGGAATCGCACCTGCCTGGATCGGAGTTGGGGTTTCGTATCCGGCTTCCTCAATGGCTTTGAGGACCTTCGGGTTCAGGTTCAGTTCGCTAAACTTTGTCATGTAAGTCCGGTTGAATGCGGACACTTGACCTGGCCCGCGCGTATAAGATGTGCCGGGCCCGGATGGCCATACGCGTGATGCGACATTTCGGCTTGGACGCGGACATAACAAAAACGTTGGTCGGGGTCAAATGAAGACCGCTGCATCCGGGTATCATTGAGACAGGTTCGAGTTTTGCGCAACAATTCAGCAACTTCCGGGAAAGTGTTTCGCCAGTTTCCCGTCCAGATTCAATGCGCGGTGGCGGATCAGCCCGTTCTGCTCCAGCCGTTCGCGGACTTTTGGGTCAGCGCCGCTCATCTCGTTGAAGAACGCGCGCAGCCCGTCCTCGCCGTGTTCGCTTTCAATCCAACTGAGCAATTCATTCTTGTTCAGTCCCCCCATCTCGCGCGGGGCATTCGGGGCCATACCAGCCTGATACGAGCCGCGATCCATGCGGAACGGATAATGTGCGATCCAGTGGTCCCAGTCCGGCGCATGGCGGTGGCATAGATCGACTTGCACAAGCTCGTATTTGCACGGCAGCAATTTCCCGTTCTGAAACAGGTTGTGGATACGAAAACTCAGACGTTTCAATCCCGTGCGCGCAAACAACTTGCCCTGTACATGGCTGAGGAACCCGCCAAGGACGAAGGCCCCATAGTTGGGATAAAGCCTCTCAATCAACTCTGTACGGGCCGGGCTTTGCGGCACATGCGCCTTGTACAGGTCGTCGCCGCCTGCCAGCGCCTCGATCGGGCGGACACGGGCGGCGTGAACCTTGTCCGGGACTTCGCGCAACACATCCGAGATTGGGGTCGGCGACCACAGAAACTCGTCAACATCGATATGGGCCAGCCAATCCAGATGCGTGTCACGATAGGCGTATGTGGCGTTGACCGATTGGCGAACCTGGTGCTTGTCCGGTCGCGTGCGTTTTAGTTTTTGCCAATAAGCATCATCGCAAACCTGTACGCAAACACTGGGATGCGCCTTCAGCGCCTCGAACGTGCGCTGGTTCGGCTCATCCAGATAGATATAGATGGTCTCGGCACCCAGATCGAGGTGATAGGCTACGAACCGAAGAACGTCTTCGGTCGGTCCCCTGACCATCGACACGACACCCCATGTGGTCATGTGCGCTGCGCGCGCGCTTCGCGCATGAGTTTCAGGCGGCGAAAGACACCGCCGGGATCACTGTTGAGCTCGATCATCAAGTGATCGACCAGCGGCGCGATGGTGGTGTCGCTTAGGGCTTTGGTCCAGACCGGAGCAATCAGATTGACGTCCAGCCCGCCACTTCCAAGGGAAAACCCTTTCATCTGATAGGGCAGCGGGACGCGTTTCAATTTTTGATACGGAAACGGTGTTTCCGGGGGCAGCTGCGAAAAGCGCCTCTCGAACTCATAAAGTTTCATCATGCCGAACAACATGCGCAACGCATGACCAACCTCGCGCTGGGTTGCAGTTTGCCCGTGGTCCGCAAAGGTCTGAACCGACGAGACCAGCCACCGCAGATCAAGCGTGGACAGAAGGTGGTCCGACTGTTCGTTCCAAAGGCGGCAAAACAGAAGCGGGGCGTGGCGTGGGAAGGACCGCTTTCGCAGGTTCGAGATCAACTGGGCATTCAGGAAAGCAAGTTCAGAATTTCCGACAAATTCCCGCGCTATCTGAGCGCGCTTGCGATCCCAGCTTGTATTAGGCTTTGGCGGGGGCACAGTCGCACTTTCGGGCAATGTACGACCGGCCAGTTCAATGAGGTCGATGTCAAGGTCAGGCAACGAGGTGGTGCCGAACTGAAACGGGCTGCGCCGGTTTTCATACCTGTCCAGCATGTCGGGCAGACCGCCGGGGAAAGTCAGTTCATTCTTGCTCATGCGCGCAGAATTGCACAGGCAGACTCGGCTGTGCAATCAGTGAGTTGGATCACACCATCATCTCTTTGGTGGCAGTCAGGTTCAGGGCGGGATAGTCCCGAACCACCCGGTCGATGTCCCATTGCAGCCGGGTCAGATATACAATGTCGCCGTCATGGTCGTGCGCGATGTGCTGCTTGTTTGCATTCACAAACTTTTCGACCTCGGCCTTGTCACCGCTGACCCAGCGGGCCGAGGTAAACTGAGACGCCTCGAAACGCACGGGCAGGCCGTATTCCATCTCGATCCGGCTGGCGAGCACTTCGAATTGCAACGCACCGACAACGCCGACGATAAAGCCCGAGCCAATCGAAGGTTTGAACACCTTTGCCGCGCCTTCTTCTGCAAACTGCATCAGGGCCTTTTCCAGATGCTTGGCCTTCATCGGATCACCCGCGCGGACGCCTTGCAGCAGTTCCGGCGCGAAAGAGGGGATGCCGGTGACGCGCAGCGCCTCGCCTTCGGTCAGCGTGTCACCGATGCGCAGCTGGCCGTGGTTGGGAATGCCGATGATATCTCCGGCCCAGGCCTCTTCTGCCAGTTCCCGGTCAGAGGCCAGAAACAGCACCGGGTTTGAAATTGCCATCGGCTTTTTCGACCGAACATGGGTCAGCTTCATGCCGCGCTTGAAATGGCCGGAGGCCATGCGCACAAACGCCACCCTGTCACGGTGCTTGGGGTCCATATTGGCCTGCACCTTGAAAACAAAGCCGGCGACCTTCTTTTCATCCGGCGAAATCTGGCGGGGTTCGGCTGATTGCACCTGCGGCTGCGGGCCGTAAGCGCCGATGCCTTCCATCAGTTCCTTAACGCCGAACGAATTGATGGCCGAGCCGAACCAAATCGGGGTCATGTGCCCTTCAAGCACCGCCTGCGGGTTCAGCGCGGGCAGCAACTCGCGCGCCATCTCAACCTCTTCCAGCAGCTTTTCCAGCAGATGTTCGGGTACGTGCTCTGCGAGTTTCGGGTCATCAAGCCCGTTAATTTCGATGCTCTCGGCCACCTTGTTGCGGTCGGCGCGGTCCATCAGCTCCAGCCGGTCGCGCAACATGTCGTAGCAGCCGATGAAATCACGACCTACGCCAATCGGCCATGCGGCGGGGGTGACGTCGATGGCCAGCATCTCCTGAATTTCGTCGATGATCTCAAACGTATCGCGGCTTTCGCGGTCCATCTTGTTACAGAAGGTCAGGATCGGCAGGTCGCGCAGGCGGCAGACCTCGAACAGCTTTTGCGTCTGGCTTTCGACACCCTTCGCACCGTCAATCACCATCACGGCTGCATCCACGGCCGTCAGCGTGCGGTAGGTATCTTCCGAGAAATCGCTGTGGCCGGGTGTATCCACCAGGTTGAACCGGAAGTTGCCATAGTCGAACGACATTGCAGACGCGGAAACCGAGATTCCGCGATCCTTCTCCATCTGCATGAAGTCCGAGCGTGTCCGCCGGGCCTCGCCCTTGGCGCGCACCTGACCAGCCATCTGAATGGCGCCCCCGTAAAGCAGGAACTTTTCAGTCAGCGTCGTTTTGCCCGCATCCGGGTGCGAGATAATGGCGAATGTCCGGCGACGGGCAATCTCGGGCGGCAGGGCAGGTTGGTTCGAGGTATCAAGCATGACCGCGCGTATAGGCGGGGAATCCTGCCGAAGCAAGACAAAGGGGGTGGTTCGAATCACAGGCTTGTGGTTATAAGAACATATAGTGAACAAATAATGGAGTAATTCGATGGATTTGAAAGAGATTGCCAATGAATTGGTGGCCGGCTGCCGTGAGGACCGCGCCAAGGAAAACCTTGAGAAATTGTATGCGCCAGACGCGGTTTCGGTCGAAGCAGTCGATTACTCAGGCATGGGGCGCGAAGTACAAGGGCGTGACGCGATCCGTGGCAAACATGAATGGTGGGAAGGAGCCCACGAGGTTTCTGGCGCTTCGGTCAGCGACCCGTTTGTGCACGGCGAAGACCGCTTTGCAGTGATTTTCGAAGTGCAGGGTAAGGTAAAGGAAACCGGCGAAGCCTTTGATATGCGGGAAGTGGGTGTCTATCACGTCGCAGATGGCAAGATCGTGCGAGAAGAGTTCTTCTACTGATCCCAAGCCATTTCTGGTCTTCCCTGTCTGGCCGATGCTAGACATGCGGCAATGACTGACAGGGAGGATCTGATGGACCTTGGACTAAAAGGAAAGCGCGCGCTGGTCTGTGCCAGCAGCAAAGGGCTGGGTTTGGGCTGTGCCGAGGCTTTGGCTGAGGCCGGCGTAAATCTTGTGATGAATGCGCGTGGTTCGGACGCTTTGGAGAGCGAGGCGGCACGCCTCAGGTCAGAGAATGGCGTTGAGGTACAAACAGTCGCGTGTGACGTGACGACTGCGGAAGGGCAGGCGCGGGTGATCGAAGCGGCGCAGGGCGTTGATATTCTTGTGACAAATGCTGGTGGACCGCCGCCGGGTTTATGGTCGGACTGGGAGCGTGATGATTTCATCAAGGCGCTGGATGCCAATATGTTGACCCCCATTGCGTTCATGAAGGCGCTGCTTCCTGGAATGATGGACAAAGGTTGGGGCCGGGTTGTGAACGTCACCTCGCAATCTGTGCGCGCGCCAATTGCGGTGCTGGGGCTTTCGAATGCAGCCCGCACGGGTTTGACCGGATATGTCGCGGGAACTTCACGCCAGGTTGCACCGCATGGCGTGACCATCAACAACCTGCTGCCCGGCATTCACGCGACGGATCGTGCAGATGCGCTGGACAGCGGTGTGGCTTCACAGCAAGGCATCTCGATCGAAGACGCACGCGCAAACCGTTCCGCAACCATTCCCGCGCG
Source organism: Ruegeria sp. BHSB056 (assembly GCF_059613305.1). NCBI lineage: Bacteria > Pseudomonadati > Pseudomonadota > Alphaproteobacteria > Rhodobacterales > Roseobacteraceae > Ruegeria > Ruegeria sp. BHSB056. The sequence goes on from NZ_JBXWSG010000001.1 coordinate 36,640, forward strand.
ACGCTATGGAACCCGGCAGGAATTCGGGGCAGCCTGCGCGTTCCTGTGCTCTCAACATGCGGGGTTCATCGTTGGTCAGAACATTCTGCTGGATGGTGGCGCAACCAACTTGACGATGTGACCATGGCGCAAGGGTTTTCGTTGAAAGATCAGATGTTCAACGCTGAGAAAGTAAATTATCTCAGTGGTTTGTTTTCCGAGTCTCATGCAGAATTTGATGCCCCGGCATTCCGATCTGCGGTCATGTCGCGATTGCTGGATCTAGAGCTGAAGGATCGGATCATCTGGATCGCCACTTGCCTGCAACAGGCGGTGCCCGGTGACTTGCCTGCTGTTGCCCCGACGATCCTGCGCGCCTTGCCTGCGCCTTTGGACCCAACGAAAACGGATGACGATTTTGGCGATTTCATCTTTGCGCCGGTCGGTGAGTGGGTAGCGGCCATAGGCCTTGAGCATGTTGATCTGGCTTTGGACGTGATGGAGGAACTGACACAGAGGTTTTCCATGGAATGGGCGATCCGACCGTTCCTGAACCATGACCCGGACCGGGTGTTGCGGCGGATGCAGGATTGGTGCTCTCATGACAGTTACCACGTGCGCAGGTTGGTCAGCGAGGGGACGCGCCCCCGATTGCCATGGGGGCAGGCGGTCGCATTGGGTTTGCAGGACCCGCTGCCGTTGCTGGACAATTTGCACATGGATTCGACGCGGTATGTCACCCGGTCCGTATCCAATCACCTGAACGACATCACCAAGAAAGACCCGGATCTGGTATTGGATCGCCTGAAGGCGTGGCGCAATCAGGGTCATCAGGCTCAGGACGAACTGGACTGGATGACGTCACACACCCTGCGCGGACTTGTGAAAGCGGGGCATCCTGAAGCAATGAAGATGTTAGGCTATGACCCGGACGCGAAAATCGAGGTCGCGGTCAACCTGAACTCCGAAGCTCGAATTGGGGACGCTCTGGCCTTTTCGGTCACTTTGAAAGGGGCCGGAGAGCTGCCAGTTCTGGTTGACTATGTCATTCATTTTCAAAGACCTGGCGGGAAAATCTCAGCCAAGGTGCACAAGTTGAAGCAGGCGGCTTTGAAGAACGGGAAACTGACGCTGGAAAAACGCCACAAGTTGAAGGGTGACGCCACAACGTTCAAACTGGTCCCCGGCGCACATCGGCTTGAGGTTCAGGTGAATGGCAAAATTCGTGCGGGCGTGGACTTCGATCTGCTTGGGTAAAACCGCGCGGGACCACTCACGCTTTCGTCAAAAACGCCTTCGCCGGATTGCGAACTCCCGGCGCTTGCATTAGCTCGGACATGACCATTTGCGAGGGAAAAGCGCGATGAAACATGAATCGGTGCAGAACTATTACGGTGAAGTCCTGCAAAGCAGTGCTGACTTGCAGACCAATGCGTGCTGCACGCCCGACGACATGCCCGGTCATGTCAAAAAGATCCTTTCAAAGATTCATGACGACGTTCTGACTCGCTACTATGGCTGCGGTCTGATTGCCCCACTTGATCTGGAAGGCATGTCGATCCTCGATCTGGGGTGTGGGGCCGGGCGGGATGTATATGCCTTGTCCGCCATGGTCGGCGAGACGGGCCGGGTGGTGGGGGTCGACATGACGTCCGAACAATTGGACGTCGCCCGCGCGCATCAGGAGTATCACGCCCAAGCATTTGGATATGCCCGCAGCAATGTGGAGTTCCATCACGGCTATATCGAAAAACTGGATGAGCTTGATCTGGAACCCGGATCGTTCGATATCATCGTCTCGAACTGCGTGATCAACCTGGCCACGGATAAGAATGCGGTTCTGCGCGGCGCGCATCGGTTGTTGAAAAAGGGCGGAGAGATGTATTTCTCGGATGTCTATGCAGACCGCCGTATTCCGCAGGCGATGGCCGAAGACGAAGTTCTTTATGGCGAGTGCCTGTCCGGCGCGCTTTATTGGAATGATTTCCTGTCAATGGCTCGAACGGCCGGTTTCGGCGACCCGCGCCGCGTGACGCACCGTCCACTGACGATCGAAAATCCCGTACTGGAAGAGCGTGTTGCGCCATTGAAGTTCCTGTCCGCGACATACCGTCTGTTCAAGCTGCCAGCACTGGAACCGGCCTGTGAGGATTTTGGGCAAGCCGTGATCTACAAGGGGACCGTGCCGAGCGCACCGCATGAATTTGTTCTGGATGACCACCATGTTATCGAAGCTGGCAAGGTGTTTCCGGTTTGCGGCAACACCTGGATGATGCTGAAAGACACGCGATTTGCCCGTCACTTTGACTTTATCGGCGATTTTTCGACCCATTATGGCATTTTCGAAGGCTGTGGTGGCGAAAGCCCGTTTGAGGCCACGGGTGCATCTGTCGCTTCTGGCGGGTGTTGCTGATCCCTTGCACCTGAAGGGCGGGGTTGCTATCCCCGCTCAAGCCCGATGGATTTGATCGGGAAAGGCAACGGGGTCCATCGGTGACAGGTAACGCAATTCCGCCGCGTCTGGAAATTCGCAACATTATCCGTCGGTTTGAAGGCCGGGTTGTTGTGGATGATGTTTCGCTGACCGTTCAGGCAGGCAAGGTGACCTGTCTTCTAGGGCCGTCGGGCTGCGGGAAATCCACCACGTTGCGCATGATCGCCGGGGTCGAGATGCAGGACTCGGGTGAGATTTATGTTGATGGTAAGTTGATCTGCGACACCGTGTTCCGGGTGCCTCCGGAACGGCGCGAGATCGGTCTGATGTTTCAGGACTTTGCGCTGTTCCCGCATCTGAGCGTGGCCAATAACGTGGCCTTCGGCCTGAAGGGCAGCAAGGACGAAAAACGTGTCCGGGTCGAGGAGTTGTTGCGCAAAGTCGACCTGATGCGGTTTATCGACGGTTTCCCGCATCAACTATCGGGTGGCGAGCAACAACGCGTTGCGTTGGCGCGTGCGCTGGCGCCGCGCCCACGCATCATGCTGATGGACGAGCCGTTTTCCGGCCTCGACAACCGTTTGCGTGATGGTATCCGTGACGAAACGCTGGCCATTCTCAAGGAAGAAGATGCCGCCGTACTGTTGGTCACGCACGAGCCGGAAGAAGCGATGCGCATGGCCGACGAGATCGCCCTGATGCGGCGTGGCAAGATCGTGCAACAGGGCGCGCCCTATAACGTCTATACGCGTCCCGCAGACAAGGCAGCGGTATCTTTTTTCAGTGATGTCAACGTTTTACGGGCGCAAGTGAATGGCGCATTGGCGGACACGCCCTTTGGTCAGTTCCTGGCACCGGGCATTCCGAATGGTACGGATGTCGAGATCGTTTTTCGCCCTCAGCACATCAAGCTGGACTTTGACCGCAACGGCAAGGGGCCACTGCCGACGCCGACAGATGGTGTTGCGGCCCGTGGTGTCGTTGAACGTGCGCGATTTCTGGGCAATGAGAGTCTGGTAGAGTTCCGCATGGACTATGATGGTTCGATCCTAAAGGCGACGGTTCCGAACGTGTTTGTCCCCAACCCGGGCCGGGTCATGTGGCTGACCATCCGCCGCGACAGGTGCTTCGTTTTCCCCGAGACAAGGCGCTGATCCATCGATTTCCACCAAAGTGGTGCGCGAAATCCTCAGATTGGGGGACCACGTCGCTTGCCGCAACGCAGGCCCGGGTCTATCAAGAGCCAAACGCGGGGGTAAATCGGGCACATGCGAATTCTTCTGACCAATGATGACGGGATCAATGCGCCGGGCTTGATCACGCTTGAGGCGATTGCGGCCGAGCTGGCCGGACCGGATGGAGAGGTCTGGGTGGTCGCGCCCGCGTTTGAACAGTCTGGGGTTGGGCATTGCATCAGCTACACGCATCCGATGATGGTCGCCAAGCTGGGAGAGCGTCGCTTTGCCGCCGAAGGATCGCCTGCCGACTGTGTTTTGGCAGGGCTTCACGATGTTATGTTGGATACCCCTCCCGATCTGGTTCTGTCCGGCGTGAACAGGGGTAATAACTCTGCCGAAAACACGTTGTATTCCGGTACGATCGGTGGCGCGATGGAGGCGGCATTGCAGGGCGTCCCGGCGATTGCTCTGTCGCAATATTTTGGCCCCCGCAACCTGGGCGTTGACGACCCGTTCGAGGCAGCCGCTCGGTATGGTGCAGAACTGGTGCGCCGGATTCTGGACGCAACTCCGGCAGAACAAGGTGATTACCGGCTGTTCTATAATGTGAATTTTCCCCCGGTTCCGGCAGCCGAAGTGCTGGGCACGCGGATTGCGGCGCAGGGGTTTCGACGCGACACACGGTTTTCAGTCGAACCGCACAGTTCGCCTTCGGGGCGGCGGTTCCTTTGGATCAAGGGTGGCTATCAGCACAATCCGACCGCACCCGGGACGGATGCGGCTGTCAATCTGGAAGGCTATATCTCGGTGACGCCGATGCGCGCCGACCTGACTGCACATGACATGCTGGAGGCATTGAAGGCGGTCGAATGAGCGGACTGGACCCGGAAACCGTAATGCAATTCCTGTTTGCCCTGCGCAAACGGGGGGTCACGGATGCGCGCGTGCTGGCTGCGATGGAGCAGGTGGACCGCGGTCGCTTTGTCACCGGCCTGTTTGCAGGGCGTGCTTACGAGGACATGCCGCTGCCGATTTCCTGCGGTCAGACGATCAGTCAACCCTCGGTCGTTGGCCTGATGACGCAGGCCCTGAACGTGAGGCCCCGGGACACGGTGCTCGAGATTGGGACAGGTTCAGGTTATCAGGCAGCGATCCTGTCCAAGCTGGCCCGCCGGGTCTACACAGTGGAACGCCACAGGCGGTTGGTGAGCGAAACAAGCAAGCTGTTTGCCGACCTGGGCCTGACGAATATCACGTCGATGTTGTCGGATGGGTCATTTGGCCTGCCGGAACAAGCCCCTTTTGACCGGATCATTGTCACAGCCGCAGCCGAGGATCCTCCGGGCCCGCTCTTGGCGCAGCTGAAAATCGGGGGTATTATGGTTCTACCCGTAGGCCAGTCGGACGCGGTGCAGCAGCTGATCAAAGTGACGCGCACCGAAGATGGTCTGAACTATGACGAATTAACGTCTGTCCGTTTCGTGCCCCTTCTGGAGGGGCTTGGAAAGGACGAGGCGTAATAGGCTTAAAGAATTGGTCGCCGGAACTCCGGGCAACAGGGGCAGGCGTTGAGGACAGAATTATGAGAGCAGTATCCAAATCAGCAATGCACCGCTGTGCGACCGGGGTGGCCGCTATGGCCATTCTGGCCGGGTGCGAGGGGCCTCTGGATTATGACCTTCGCGGGCAGATCGGTGGATTTTCGACCACCAATGCAGCGCAATCCGCAACGGCATCCCGCCCGACACCGGACAGCCGGGGTGTCATTACCTATCCGAATTATCAGGTGGTCGTGGCCCGCCGCGGCGATACGGTGCGGGACGTGGCTGCGCGGGTTGGCCTGCCCGAGGGCGAGCTTTCGCGCTTCAACGGCCTGCAGACAACGGACACGCTGAGAGAGGGTGAGGTTCTTGCATTGCCACGCACTGTTGGTGCTGGCAGCGGCGTGGACATCGCGTCGGTTGCCGGGTCTGCAATTGACCAGGTGCCGGCGTCGGGTTCGGTTCAGACCACAACACTGGAACCCGCGAAACAGGCAGCAACACCCGCGCCGATTTCAACAGGACCGGAGCCGGTCAGGCACAAGGTCAAGCGGGGTGAGACTGCCTATACGATTTCGCGCCTCTACCAGGTTCCGGTTGAATCGCTGGCGGAATGGAACGGGCTGGGATCAGATTTTACCGTGCGTGAAGGTCAATACTTGTTGATTCCGGTCAAGAACCAACCAGCGCCCCGGCAAAATGCGGCTAGTGCCGCGCCCGTTCCTGCCACAGAGGTGACGGAACCGGGGCAGGGTTCTCCGACGCCGACACCACCCAGCGCTACGCAGCCCTTGCCGGACGAAAAAATCGAGCCTCTGGCCGAGGCCCCCGACGTAACCGCCGAAGCGCCAACCAATACGCGCACAACTGCGCTGTCCCTGCCGGTTGGCGGCACTATCATTCGCGGCTATGACAAGGGCAAGAATGAGGGCATCGACATTGCTGCTGCTCCGGGTACGTCGGTTACAGCTGCCGAAGCCGGTACGGTCGCGGCGATCACCGCGGACGCGGATCAGGTGCCGATCATTGTGGTCAAGCACAACAACGATCTTCTGACTGTCTATGCAAATGTCGACAAGATCACTGTCAAGAAAGGCGATAAGGTACGCCGTGGCCAGAAGCTGGCGCAACTGCGGGGCGGCGACAATGCCTATGTGCATTTCGAAGTCCGCAAAGGGTTCGAGTCCGTAGACCCGGAACCTTATCTGAAGTGAGACTAGATGGCCCGTACCGGGCCATGCCTTCGGCGAGAGTATTTCTGAAAAGATGAAGCCTGTCAGACGTACGGGTCATAGTCGCTCAGGCGCTTTCCGGGTTCGTCGGCGAAGATCTCCGGAAGGGGTGAAACAGCTTCGATCAGGTCAATTCGAAAAACACGAAATCCGTTGCGCTGCTCGCACCAGGCGGTAAGGGTCCAGACCCGCCCCCAGTATTCCATATGGAGCGGACGGATGATGCGTTCTGTCAAAACACCGTCAATGCGACGATAGGACAGGTGAAGTTTCTGACGAGATTTGATGGCTGCACGGATCGGGGCCATATGGGCAAGGCCCCTTGCGGCATCGGCAAACGGGTAGACCGCGAATTTCCAGCTGTCCGCCTCGGCCACGACCTGCGTTGGCAAAACAGCGTCGATCTTGTCGGCAAGCGATTGTGCGGCTGCTTTCAGGTCAGTATCCGCAGCCTCGGCCACGATGGCCATGCCAAGGTTCAGCGCCTCAAGCTCGGCTGGGGTCAGGTTCAACGGGGGCAGGGTGATCTGCTCGCGCACCATGTAGCCGACACCGCGCTCTCCCTCGACCGGAACGCCCGAGGCCACCAGCGTATCCATGTCGCGATAGATGGTGCGGACCGACACCTCAAGCCGGTCCGCAATGTCCTGCGCGCGGTGCAGTTTGCCGTCGCGCAGGATCTGGATGATATCGAACAGGCGGTCAGTGCGGCGCATGACGCGCCATTCTGACTGCGTTTAGGCAGTCATGTTCCATAATACTTTCTCGTGACGCATCTGGATGCTATCTGGATTGATGACCGCCATCATGCCTGCTGCACATTCCTGTTGCGGAAATTGCGCAGCAGCGTCCTGTGCCGCCTTCAAATCGGTCCAGACAACATAGTCGGTCCAGCGACCATCTTCGCCCTGGCTAAGCTGCCGATGGGCAAATCCCGGAGCGCTGCGCACAAAGGCCTCAGAGGCCTGACTGAGTTTCACGAACTCTTCCGGGGTGGTGCCATTGGCCAGCGTGAAGGTGACGATTTCAGCAACGTGGGTCATTTATTTCTCCATTGACCTTGTTTCGATGCCAAAGTCTTAGCGGACAGCAACTGACATAAACCTGTCAGTTGGAAATTGCGACCCCTTAGATTTCACGCGTTTGCTACAATTTTCGCCAGCAAATCGGAGCAGATCCCTTTTGAGACCGGCGATCGAGGCGTAAAGACTGAGTCAGTTGATGTTCCCGGCGCGCAAACGTGCCGACGAAAAAGGAGAAAAGACATGCTCAACAATATCGGCCTTCCTGGCCTGCTGCTGATCGCCGTTGTGGTTCTGGTTCTGTTCGGACGCGGCAAGATCAGTTCGCTCATGGGCGAAGTCGGCAAAGGCATCACTGCGTTCAAGAAGGGCGTGAAGGACGGTTCGGAAGAGCTGGAAAAGGACGCCTCTGAACTGGCCAAGGACGTCACACCTGAAACCGAGAAAGACAAGGCGTAAGCACGGATGTTTGATCTGGGCTGGACCGAGCTTCTGGTCATCGGCATCGTTGCCCTGATCGTTGTGGGGCCAAAGGACCTGCCGGTGCTGTTCCGCAATGTCGGACGTTTTGTCGGCAAGGCGCGTGGAATGGCGCGCGAATTCAGCAGCGCCATGAACGAGGCTGCCGATCAGGCCGGTGTGAATGAGATCAAGAAAGGTCTCAACGCTGCCGTGAACCCTGTGGGATCGGCCATGGACGGTGTCAAGCAAGCCGCGCAGGAGATGGCGAAAAGCATCGATCCGACAAAGTTCGACCCTGACAGCGAAACGGGTAAACTGGCGGCCGAGCGGGCCGAGCAGGCCAAAAAGGTTCAGGCGTCAGCCGCCCGTGCCACCGCCGAGCGCAAGGCCAAGGAAGCAGCCGATGCACTGGCCAAGGCAGAAGAGGCCGAAGCCGCGTTGAACACTGAAAGCAAGACATGAGCAAAACCGACGAGATTGACGATTCTTCGGCCCCGTTGATCGAACATCTGGCCGAACTGCGCACACGGCTGATCCATAGCGTTGTGGCGTTTCTGGTCGGTATGATCATCTGTTTTTCAGTGGCGACGCCGATCTTTAATTTCCTGACCAATCCCCTGTGTGACGTTCTGGCCGAGCGCGGGCAGGATTGTGGCCTGATTTTCATCTCGCCACAGGAAGGGTTCTTTGTTGCGATCAAGGTTTCCCTATTGGGTGGGTTCATTCTGGCATTTCCCTATATCGGGATGCAGATGTGGCGCTTTGTAGCACCGGGCCTCTACAAGTCCGAGAAAAACGCGTTCCTTCCTTTCATGCTGGCTTCGCCCTTTATGTTTCTCCTGGGCGCAAGCTTTGCCTTCTACGTCGTCACGCCTCTGGCCTATGACTTTTTTCTCGGGTTCCAGCAATTCGGGGCTGAGGGTGAAGCCGTGGCCGACGGGGTCAACGCGGCACCGCTGAGTGTGGTGTTCCAGGGCTCAGCCCAGGAATATCTGAACCTGACGATCAAGTTCATCGTGGCCTTTGGATTATGTTTCCAACTGCCGGTTCTCCTGACTCTCATGGGGAAGGCTGGACTGGTCAGTGCCGAGGGGCTGGGCGCTGTTCGGAAATATGCGGTGGTCGGAATTCTGGTTCTGGCCGCAGTCGTCACACCACCGGATGTCATCACACAAATCATTCTGTTTGTGGTGGTCTACGGCCTGTACGAGATTTCGATCTTCCTGGTCGCGCGAGTAGAAAAGAAACGCGAGGACCAGTTGCGCGCTGACGGTTATTACGATGATGAAGCGGAAGCGGATGATGACCTGATGCAGGAATTCGAAGACGACAAGTAAATCTGCCGACGAAAACAAAAGGGCGCGCCATCCATGGGCGCGCCTTTTTCTTTTGAAACTCTTGTTGTGCCAATTGGAACGTGCTTTGAACCCCTCAAGACAAAACCGGAGGCCCATATGGACGACCAAGCCCTGAACCGTATCGCCGAGGCGTTGGAACGCATGGCACCGGCTCCTTTGGCGGCACCTGATTTCGCCGCTGCTCCGGCTTTTGTGTGGCATGTCGAACCGGATCGACTGGAACCTGTTGCGCATGTCAACCGGGTCGATCTGGACCTCTTGGTCGGCATCAATCGCTCTCGCGACACGTTGTTGGACAACACGCGCCGGTTTGCAGCAGGTTACAAGGCAAATAACGCGCTACTCTGGGGGGCGCGGGGGATGGGAAAGTCCAGCCTTGTGAAGGCCGTGCACGGCTCTCTGAGCGTTGAGTACGCTGACCTTAAGCTGGTCGAACTGCAGCGCGAGGATATGGGCACGGTCGCGCGGCTGCTGAACCATCTGCGCGCCGCGCCCTACAGGTTCATACTGTTTTGCGATGACCTGTCGTTCAGCCACGATGACCAGCACTATAAATCCCTCAAGGCTGTTCTGGACGGTGGTATTGAAGGCAGGCCAGAGAATGTGGTCTTCTATGCCACTTCAAACCGCCGTCATCTGATGCCACGGGATATGATCGAAAACGAACGCTCCAGCGCCATCAATCCTTCCGAGGCGGTCGAAGAAAAAGTCTCGCTGTCGGATCGCTTCGGTCTGTGGCTTGGGTTCCATCCCTGCGTTCAGGACGAGTATCTGGCGATGATCGACCGCTATTGCGCCGCCTATGGCGTTTCAGTTGATGCAGAGACCCTGCGCGCCGAGGCAATTGAGTGGCAGGCCACGCGCGGGTCGCGCTCTGGCCGTGTCGCCTGGCAATTCTTCGTCGATCTGGCCGGGCGCAACGGCGTTCATATCACCTGATCCCGGCTTCACCTGGCTGTAAATATCCCCGCCAGAGGCATGGCCCGTCAGGGCCATTTCCTAAAGCAGCGCCAGAATCCGCGCGGCTTCATCCTTGGTGCTGTTCAACACGCTCCGGTCTTCCCCGGGATGAAACCGTGCGCGGACGGCCGTGGGCATTGGCGCGGGCTCGACAACCGAAACCCGCGGGCCGGTGCGTTCGGTCTCGACGGCCCAGCTGCGGGCCAGAGCCATCTGCGCGGCCTTGGTGGCACCGTAGATGCCATAAAACTTCTCGCCAGCTTTCGGATCGTCAAAGAACACCGCATGGCCACTCTCGCCCAGAAGGGGTGAGACATAGGGGATTAGAACCGAGGTCGCGTTTGCATTTGTGTTGATCGCCTTGGCCCATTCCTTGGGGTCAACAAAATGCACCGGTGTCAGTGCTGATGTGTGGATGGCTGTGTGCATCCACAGGTCGACCTTACCCCAACGGTCATGGATGCCACGACACAGGGTCGCCATGGCGTTTGGATCGGTGATGTCCATGGGGGCCAAGGTGGCTGACCCGCCCTTCGCCTTGATTCGATCGTCCAGCTCTTCCAGTCCGCCGGTGGTCCGGGCGACGGCGACGATATGGTATTCAGGTGCCAGCGCTTCGGCCAGCGCAGCGCCCAACCCGCGAGAGGCCCCGGTGATAAGGGCGATTTTTGTCTGATCGGTCATGGCTGCGGTTTGAACCCCCGCGCGAAGGGCGTCAAGTCGCGATTAGCTTCCGGGAATGGCGATCCGCTTGGTCTGGCCGCTTTGTCGCAGCATGATGCCCTGTTCGTCGATTGCTATCACTGTACCCGAGGCGACACGGCTTCCGGGTTCAACCTCTTTTACGCGGCCCGATGACAGGCGTACCAAGGCGTGCAGTTCGGTTTTGGGCCCGAACACTCCCAGGACAGAAACGGAGTTCTTGTTCAACGCGCCCTGCTGCGTGGCCGCGCTTTTGACATTGGTGTTTGACATGGTCCGTGGCCCGGCGCGAGATCCGAACCCCTTTTTTCGAGTGAGTGGTTGCCGCCCGTTAACAAAACGATCAGCTAAGAAAAAGACCCTCACAGACACGGCGCTTCACGAGGTAGCGACCTTTTTGTTAGTCCTTGTGATCGTGCAGGATTCGCCGCCGGGTTGTGGCAGATTTCCACTCATCAGTTGATCAGCACAAGTGAGAGTCGCTTTGAACGGGGCTGCCCTATCTGCATGTCGAACGGTTCGAATCGCCGTCCGAACAAAAACAGTACATGCCCTCAGTGGGCTAGGTCTTTCAGCCTGAGGCCAGTTTGGCCGCATTCCAGGACCCGCCCGGAACCTGCATATCCGCGCGTTTCTGACTGACACGGCTGCTGTTTTCCAGACTGTCCAGATAATCCGCGCTGACGCTGCCAGTAATGTAATTGCCGTCAAAGCAGGAGCAATCAAATCCCTGAATGTCCGGGTTGCCTTCCTGGGCGGCCCAAATCAGGTCCTCCAGATGCTGATAGAACAGCGCATCAGCGCCCAGCTCTTCACGGATCTCTTCGATCTCTTTGCCATTTGCGATCAGTTCGGCCTTGGTCGGCATGTCGATGCCATAGACATTGGGGTATTTGACCGGCGGCGAGGCGCTGGCCACATAAACCTTTTTGGCCCCGGCGTCGCGGCACATCTGAACGATCTTTTTGATGGTATTGCCGCGCACTATGGAATCGTCAATCAACAGAACGCTGTGGCCTTCGAATTCCAGCGGAACTGCGTTCAGCTTGCGGCGGACGGATTTCTGTCGCTCGGCCTGACCCGGCATGATGAAGGTACGCCCCACATAGCGGTTCTTCACCAACCCCTCGCGATAGGGGATGCCGGTGATTTTTGCCGCTTCCAGTGCCACGGGGCGGGCGCTGTCGGGTACGGGAATGATCCGGTCGATTTCCAGGCCTGAGTCCTGAATTTGTTTCGCCAGCGTCTGTCCCATACGCATCTGGGTTTTATAAACCGAGACACCGTCCAGCAGTGAATCCGGACGCGCCAGATACACATACTCGAAGATACAGGGCGTCAGCTTACCTTCGACCGCCTGAAACTCGTGCATGTTGCCTTTCAGGTCGATCAGGATGGCCTCGCCCGGGCGCAGATCGCGCAGCTTTTCAAAACTGTTGATACCAAAGGCCACGTCTTCCGAAGCAAAGGCATAATCGTCCCCCTGACCGTCGACATCGCGTTTTGCGACCGAAAGGGGCCGAATGCCAAATGGGTCGCGGAACGCCAGCATGCCAACACCTGCCACCAGACAGATGACTGAATAGGCGCCCTGAACCCGCTCCATCGTCATCTTCACACCGGCAAAGATGTTTCGGATCGGGTCCGAATTGCCGTTCACCTTGATGGCGTCAGCCACTTTGTCGGCCAGCACGTTCAGCAGGATTTCCGAATCCGATGTGGTGCGCAGGTGGCGGCTGTATTTCCCGGTCACTTTCTCGCGCTGCTCCGCTGTGTTGGTGATGTTGCCGTTGTGAACAAGATAGATACCGTAGGGTGCGTTCACGAAGAAAGGTTGCGCTTCGGCCGCGCTGAGTGATCCGGCCGTTGGATAGCGAACATGCCCCATGCCGATATGACCCAAAAGGGTTTCAGCATCCTGGGCGTTGAACACGTCCTTGACCAAACCATTGGCTTTCTTTTCCCGGAAGAATTCGCCGTTGTAAGTCACGATCCCCGAGGCATCCTGACCCCGGTGCTGCAACATCAGCAGCCCGTCATAGATCTCAGCAAAGACATCATGTGTCCGGCTTGCGATTCCTAAAATCCCACACATTCAAGGGGCTCCAACTTCTATGACGATTTCATTCGAGGATTGGCCGCAGTTCGGCACCGGACTTTCTGCATCTTCAGCGCGGAACTGTTCGCTACACAGGAACAAGACGCCGTTAGGGCGACCATCACTGCGATCAGCGCGCATTCATACAGAAAGGACAAGATCGGTGGCTCCGATTCCGTGGCGGGTTGGCCCCCACATAATGCCTATTGGCGTGGCTGTCATCAAAGGATCACAATAGCCAAATGCCGCAGGCCAAGTTTACGCATGTCGACTTAGAAAAACGAAGATGGTGACATGTGCAAACATATGTGCTGTCATGCATTTGATTGCATACATTAACTGCTAAAACTCAGCACCTCGGGGGGACCTGAATGTGGCAACATAAACCTCCTCACAAGAACCAGGAACGGATCAGGCAGCGGTGTCATCGTTGCAGGGGACTGGGGCGCGCATCGTGCCAGATCTGTAACGGAGCGGGCGAGGTCGCCAAAAGCAGAGATATCTTTGGAAAACCGATTTTCAGTCGATGTGACGGATGCTTTGGGTTGAAAACAATCCGCTGTACCGTGTGCGGTGGTGAGGGGTTTGTCTGATCAGCAACAAAAAAAGCCCGGCAGGGCCGGGCTTTCATGAATTGTTAATCTGCCTCTATCAGCCGTTGGAAGGTGCAGTTGTTGCCGGTTCAGCGTTTCCTGCCGTGCAACTGGCGACCAGCTGTTCATACTGAGTCGTAACCCACCCCAGAGCCGCCTCGGGGTTTTGTTCCTCAATCTGGCCGCTGAACTGTTCAAACACCTTGGCCGACCGGCTTTCATCAACAATTGTGTAAGACTGGCCGGTCATCACGGTGTCGTAAACGAAGAATGCGATCGCAACCAGAAGAATGCCACGAGCGATGCCGAAGAACAGCCCCAGAGCCTGATCCAGACCGCCAAGGGCCGAGCGCTGGACCAGTGATGAAAACAGCGGTGTGAAGATACTGACCACGATCAGCGCCACCGCAAAGACCGCTGCAAACCCGGTGATCACGGACAGTTCGCAACTGTCACGCAGGAAATCTCCGACGACCGGGATTTCCTTGACCAGAGGTACAGCCTGCGGGGCGAAGATGAACGCCAGTACGGCCGCCGCAACCCAACCCGCGATGGCCAGAATTTCGCGCATGAACCCACGCGAGTAGGCCAGCAAGCCTGACAGCACGATGATCAGGGCAACCACCCCGTCGATTATTGTAAAACCTTCCATGGCCCTCGCCTGTTCTTTTCTGCCCCTCAAGGCGCGACTTTAACCTGCTCCGAAGGTTTCGCCAACAAACCCCACCAAATCAGAGGGCCGGGTGAGTGTCAGACCTGCCACAGTACCGGTTTTGCCACCTGCCGGAGCAATTGCTGCTGTGAAACCAAGTTTTTGTGCTTCTTTCAACCTGTTTTCTGTCTGCGGAGCCGGTCTAAGTGCCCCGGATAGCGAGATTTCCCCGAAAACGACGGTGTCTGAGGGCAGGGCCGTGTCCTCGCGTGCGCTCATCAATGCAGCAGCAACGGCCAGATCGGCGGCGGGTTCACTGACTTTCAATCCACCGGCCACGTTCAGATAGACGTCGAGACCCGCAAAGGGAATGCCGCAACGCGCTTCGAGAACGGCAAGGATCATCGCCAGCCGCCCGCTGTCCCATCCCACCACTGTCCGGCGTGGTTGTGAATGGGGGGACGGGGCGACAAGGGCCTGCAATTCGACCAGAACCGGCCGTGTGCCCTCAATCCCGGCAAAGACCGCAGAGCCAGGGCTGGGCGTACCACGTTCCGACAGGAACAAGGCCGAGGGGTTGGTGACCTGCGCAAGCCCTTTGCCTGTCATCTCGAATACGCCAATTTCGTCGGCGGGACCAAAGCGGTTCTTGACTGCCCGCAGAATTCGAAACTGATGGCCGCGCTCGCCCTCGAAATACAGCACCGTATCAACCATGTGTTCGACAACACGGGGCCCTGCGATCTGGCCTTCCTTGGTGACGTGCCCGACCATGATGATCGACACACCATGCCGTTTCGCAAAGGCGGTCAATTCATGAGCAGCCGCCCGGACTTGCGACACGGACCCCGGCGCGCTGTCGACATTGTCCGCCCACATGGTCTGGATCGAGTCAATGATCGCCAGACCGGGTTTCTCGGCTTCAAGCGTGGTGAGAATGTCGCGTAGGTTGGTTTCGGCAGCAAGTTGCACCGGAGCGTTCTCCAGCCCAAGGCGGCGCGCCCGCATGCGAACCTGCGCACTGGCTTCTTCACCCGAGACATAGATCGTCTTGACGCCAGCACGGGCAAATCGGGCAGCCGCTTGCAGCAGCAGGGTGGATTTACCGATGCCGGGGTCGCCGCCCACCAACAGGGCAGATGCGGGAACAAGCCCGCCGCCAAGCACCCGGTCCAGCTCTTCCACTCCGCAGAGTGTGCGGGGTGGTGGCTTTTCCTCGGTCGACAGATCGGTGAGCGTCATCGACCGCCCGCGTTTTGAACCCAGCGATTTCTTGGCTGGGCCTGCCGACAGAGGTACGTCCTGGATGATCGAGTTCCACTCGCCGCACCCGTCGCAGCGGCCCGACCAGCGGGAATGGGATGCGCCGCAGGCGGAGCAGGAGAAGGTTGGTTTTGCCATGACGTCTTGGTGCCCGAGGACGGGCGGTTCTTCAAGCCCTTGCTGGGCTTTCCTCGTCGTCAGCGCCCTATGTCCGAGCGATGGATTTGCATTGGCGTTCGGTGAGAATGCCCAAAGCGATGGAGGTAAGGATGCAGGTGGTGAACAGGTAAAGACCCCATGCGGTCTCAACAGTGGCGTAAGAAATACCTTTGGCCAGCGTGATGTAAAGCGCGATCAGGAAGATATCTGCCATAGCCAGCTTGCCTAGGATGTTGAGTGCAGGCTGCACACGGGCATCTAGCAGGTTCCACTGTATCAGGGCGGTGCCAATGGTTTTGATGTAGGGCGCGAAAAGGGCGAAGATGGTGACGACCAGCGCAAGGAAGATGTCGGATTTCCAAAGCGACTGGAGGCCGGTGATGACGCTGATTTCGCTGAGACCAAAGATCGGCAGGAACCCCGCGCGCATCAGCGGGGCGAACCATGCGATGGGATAGAAAACCAAAAGTGACAGTGTTGCGAAACGCAATATCATGGCGGCCAACGCTATTAAGTGTGACCGCCTGACATTACGGTGTTGGACCGTGGGTTCAAGGATGCTTGTTCAAAAGCTTATCCTGCGCGCTTCATACGAGCCATCAGGTTGGTTTTAAGAATGAACTGATGGAACAAGGCAGCCAGAAAATGCAAGACAATCAGAACAAGCATTAGCGTTTTCAGGATTTCATGCACTTCGGCGGACGCTGCTATCCCACCAAACCAGGCCAGGGCGCCTGAGGCGGGCACCAGCACCATCAACGCATAAAGTGAGAAGTGCGTGATATGTGCGGCGAGCTTCATCGCGGCTGTTTCTTTTTCCGGTAGCGGCGGCGCGCCGCGGGTCAGACGTAGTGCAATCCGCCAAATCGCGAGAGCAAGGACAAGCAATCCTCCGAATACATGAAGAGCAACTGGAGCTTGAAAAGAGACAGGCAATCCGCGTTCGAATTGATCCCAGGCTTCAGACATCGGCTCGTGAAAGAGAAATTGAATTGCGATCAGGACGAAAATGACCCAGTGAAGGGCGATTTGCGCGCGAGAATACGAATTGGGCATGGGGAAGCTCCGACAAACTTTAACGTTGCTCTGGTTTAACGCAAAACTGTCAGATCTCCGTCGATGATTTTTGAATTATTTGTCCAGCATCACTGCTATCACCGCACCGCCTCAATCGGCCCCATAGCGCTCCCACTGATGAACTGCTCCACATAGGGATCACCCGAGGCATCCATCTGGCTGACAGGGCCGGTCCACTGGATCACACCTCCGTGCAGCATGGCCACGTTGTCGGCAATCGCGCGGACGGAACTCATGTCGTGGGTGATGGTCATCGCGGTGGCGCCCATCTCGGTCACAATCTCGCGGATCAGGTCGTTGATGACGCCGGACATGATCGGATCGAGGCCGGTGGTGGGTTCGTCAAAAAAGATAATCTCAGGCTCGGCGGCGATGGCGCGGGCAAGGCCCACGCGTTTTTGCATCCCGCCTGACAGTTCTGCCGGAAAACGGTCGGCCACGTCGGATTTCAGGCCCACGCGGCGCAGTTTTTCGATGGCGATCTCGCGCGCTTCCTCGGTTGGACGTTTCAAGGATCCACGCAGCAGGCGAAAGGCGACGTTCTGCCAGACGGTCAGCGAGTCGAACAGAGCACCGCCCTGAAACAACATTCCAAACCTGGCCAGAAACGCATCCCTGTCACCGGATTGTGCATCTTTGCCGTCCACGTAGATCACGCCACTGTCAGGGTGGATCAAGCCCAGAATGCACTTCAATGCCACCGACTTGCCGGTGCCCGAGCCGCCAATGATCACCATTGAGGTGCCTTTGGGAATCTCAAGGTTCATGCCTTGCAACACACGGTTGTCGCCAAAGGCTTTATGTACGTTCTCCATCCGGATCATAGCGAGAAGAACACCCCCGTGAGAACAAAGTTTGCGGCGAGGATCAACACGGCTGCGGCCTCGACCGAGCCTTTGGTTGCGCGGCCGACGCCCTGTGCGCCGCGGCCCGAGTTCATGCCGTAATAGCAGCCCATGATAGCCGCGATCACACCAAAGGCTGCGCCCTTGACCAGAGACGATACAATGTCGCGCATCTCGAGGAAATCGACGGTGTTTTTCAGATAGGCCGCCGGGTTGAAGCCCAGGTTCTGCGTGGCGACAGTGTACCCGCCCGCAATCCCGATAACGTCACCCACCGCGACCAGCGCAGGTACGGTGATCAGGGCGGCTAGCACACGCGGAGCAGTAAGATACTTCATTGGGTGGGTCGACAGCGTGACCAGAGCGTCGATTTGCTCGGTCACTTTCATCGTGGCGATCTCGGCCGCGATGGACGAGGTCACGCGCGCGGCGATCATCAGGCCGACCAGCACCGGGCCAAGCTCTCGCACCATGCCGATGGCGACAATCTGGGGCACGACGGCTTCGGCGTTGAACCGCGCACCGCCCGCATAGATTTGCAAGGCCAGCGCGCCGCCGGTGAAAATGGCGGTCAGGCCGACGACGGGCAGGGACAGCCAGCCGATATTCAGCAGGGCCATCCCGAATTCGCGCGGATAGAAGGGTGGGCGCAGGATGTGCGACGCTGCATCAAGCGCAAACAGGGCCACCCGGCCAAAGGCCGCAAGCAGGCCCAGCACGGTGCGGCCCAGCCCCCCCAGCGCGCTGATTGGGTTCATTCCACGTAGCCCCGCGAATAGCGATTGCCCATTGATGTCAGGATTTCATAGCCAATTGTACCAGCAGCCTCGGCCAGATCATCAACGGTTTGATGACCGTTGAGAATGCGCAGGCGCTCCGGGTCTTTCGGCAGGTCCGTGACGTCCACGGTGATCAGGTCCATTGAGATACGTCCAACAACCGGGCAGGGTTGGTCGCCCGCAAATGTGTCGATGCCGCCGCCAATGGCGCGATGCAGGCCATCTGCATAGCCGGCAGCAACGGTGGCGATCCGGGACGGCCGTCGCGCCACCCAGGTGTTTCCATAACCCACGGTCTCGCCCACGGCCAACTTGCGCACCTGAATGACCGGAAGGTCAACGGTTACGACAGGCTTTGCACCGGCAAAGGGCATTCCGCCATAAAGACCGATACCCGGGCGGCAGAAATCGAAATGAAACTCAGGCCCCAAAAGCATCCCGCCCGTCGCCGCCAGAGAACGCGGCGCAGCGACCCCATCAGTCATCTCGCGGAAGGTTTTCAGTTGTTGCTGGTTCATCGGGTGTTCCGGCTCGTCCGAGCAGGCCAGATGAGACATGATGAGCGCAGGGTTCAAGGCTTCGACTTTGGAACGCAACTCAGCCCAGTCAGCAGGTTCAAGACCAAGCCGGTTCATACCACTGTCCAGTTGGATACCAAACGGGTGGTCGGGCAGGGCTTCTGTATGGCGTTGAAACTGTTCTGGCGAGTTGATCAGCGGTATCAGGTCGTTGCCGCGCAGCAGATCGGCATCGCCTTCCATATGTCCCGAAAAAACGAAAATCATCGGGCCGGGGCCAACTGCCTCGCGAACGGTTGTGCCTTCTTCTGCGGCAGCCACGAAAAACTTGCGAACACCTTCTTCTGCCAAAGTGTCGCTGACAGGTCCTGCGCCCAGCCCATAGGCATCTGCCTTGACCACGGCGCCGGTTTCGACTCCGGTTTTCGCGTCGAGTGTCCGCCAGTTTCTGGCGAGGGCCTGAAGATTGATCGTCAAACGTGCAGTACTCATGGGACTGTTCATGACATTGCGCCGTCCAAGGTCAAGAGGGAAAGGGCTTTTTCCGCGACAGATTACGCCCATCAAACGACAGGTACGGCGGAAAACACCCAAAAAAGCAGACATTTTGGCGACTTACTGCTGTGTTAAGCCGTTTTCGGGATTGTCTTCACATAGGTGTTAAAGTGATGTTGAGAACAAGATCGTCCCATAGCGGCAATAAACGGTGCTGCGGCATATCCCGAGGAAATCATGGATTTTTATATCGATCAAACGCCAGACCCGTTCGAAACAGCCCGGTTTTTCGCAGATGTGTTTTCGGCGTCGGAAGGCCCGGACGAGGGGACGGTTATCGAAGCTTTCGTGCAAGAGATGATTGATACCACCCCACCACACGATCTGATGGTGTGCACCACGCGTCGCGATCAGGTGCCGCTTGGCTGCGCCATCTTTTCCCGATTGCTGTTTCCAGAGGACGCGCGCCGGGTTTTTATCCTGTCGCCTATGGCTGTCATAACAGACAGGCAAAAAGCCGGGATTGGACAGGCTTTGATTGCTTATGGTCTGGATTGCCTGCGGGCATCAGGCGTGAACGTGGCGTTCACCTATGGTGATCCCGCTTACTATCGAAAAACAGGTTTTGAACAGATTTCTGAGGCCACTGCACAACCGCCGCTAAAGCTGAGCCATCCGCATGGCTGGCTGGGGCAGTCGTTGGATGGTCAGGCGCTTGCGCCACTCAGCGGCCCGTCGCAATGTGTTTCCGCGTTGAACAATCCGACGCTTTGGTGAGTGCAAGGTTCAAACTGTCAGTGAATAGGCGGGCAAAACTTATTCTTGGTTCGCGCATCAGATCCTGAATCGCGCGAAAGGTTCACAGAACCTTTTTTGCTTTGCCAACAATCAAAAGAAGGTCAGGAAAACCCAAGTAAGGCTGTCCTTTTCGCGATCAATAACCTTCGATTTCACCACCCTGCTGCCAAGGTTTGACAAGATTACCGAACCGGGTGAATTGCGCCTCGAACGACAGCTCGACCGTGCCGATTGGACCGTGGCGCTGTTTGCCAACGATGACCTCGGCCTTGCCGTGCAGGCGTTCCATGGCCTGTTTCCATTCTTCCATCTTCTCAAGCTCGTGATCGCCGGGTTTTTCACGTTCTTTGTAGTATTCCTCGCGGAACACGAACATCACAACATCGGCGTCCTGTTCGATCGAGCCTGATTCACGCAGGTCTGACAGCTGCGGACGTTTGTCGTCGCGGTTTTCGACCTGGCGGGAAAGCTGCGACAGGGCAATCACCGGAATGTTCAGTTCTTTGGCGATTGCTTTCATGCCCATCGAAATCTCGGCAATCTCGTTAACCCGGTTGTCGGACATGCCGCGGCAGAGTTGCAGATAGTCGATCACCAGCAGGTCCAGCCCATGTGTGCGTTTCAACCGTCGCGCGCGTGCGGCAAGCTGAGAAATCGGAAGGGCGGGCGTGTCGTCGATAAAAAGCGGGCAGGCTTCAAGTTCTTTGGCCGCATCCACGAAACGGCGGAATTCGGCCTCGGTCATGTCGCCCTGACGGATCTTGTGGCTAGAGATTTCGGACGCCTCGGCCAGAACGCGCCCGGCCAGCTGTTCAGCGCTCATCTCAAGTGAGAAAAAGCCGACGACCCCGCCGTCAATTGCGCCTTCGGAACCATCCGGTTTCAGACCGCGTTTGTACGCTTTGGCCACGTTGAAGGCCACGTTGGTCGCCAGCGAGGTTTTGCCCATCGATGGACGACCTGCGAGAATGATCAGGTCCGAGGGGTGAAGACCACCCAGTTGTTTGTCGAGATCGACCAGACCGGTCGAGATCCCAGCCATGCCGCCACCGCGCTGGTAGGCTTCGTTGGTGACATTGACGGCTTCTGTGACCGCCTTGAGGAAGGACTGGAACCCCTGTTCGGTCTGGCCCTGCTCGGAAAGCTGATAAAGCTGTTGTTCAGCCTCGACGATTTGTTCTTTCGGTTCGCTGGCTACATCGACCCGCGCGGCCTTGTCGGAGATGTCGCGGCCCAAGCGGATCAACTCGCGCCGGATGGCGAGGTCATAGATCATCTGGGCGTAATCATGTACCGCAAAAGCACTGATCGACGCGCCGGCCAGTTTGACCAGATAAGCGGGCCCGCCCAATTCCTTCAGGCCCTCATCCTCAGCCATGAAGGATTTCAGCGTCACAGGCGAGGCCAGCGCGTTCTTTGCAATGCGTGCGGCGGCGACCTCATAGATGCGGGCATGAACCGGGTCATAGAAATGCTCGGACCCAATGATCGAAGCGACCCGGTCGTAAAGGTCGTTATTCGTCAAAATTGCACCCAGAAGCTGCTGTTCAGCCTCAATGGAATGCGGCATGGTTTCGGCGTTCTGAATATGCGCCGCTGCCTGCTCGATACTGCTGATCTCGTTCATCATGTCCCCGCTGCCCGTTCCGAGGTTCTACACGCCACGCCCCGGTTCAAGCTATCTGCAAATGAATGGGGGTAAGTTGGTATAACTGCCCCCCGCCTTGGGATAACTACCCACCTCAATGGGGATAACTTAGCACCAGTTTTACACGGGCGCAGCGTTATCGCAACATTTGGTGTGGTGGCTGGATATCTTGACTAGATAGGCGTGCTTTGATGCGATTCGAAAATCAACTATCCCCAAGCCATCCACAGGCTGAAAATCACGATTTTCGCGCGTCCTGCCAGCCTCGCGGATCGTTCAGAAACGCCTCGACCCCGTCAAGTGTTTCCTGATCAAAGGCTTTTTGCGCCTTGGCCTCGGCCAGAACATCCCACCATGTGCAAAGGTGATGCAGCTTTACACCATGGTCGCCCAGCGTCTTCTCGGTTTCGGGGAAGATACCGTAGTAGAAGATCACAGCCGTATGCCCGCAGGTGGCACCAGTTTCGCGAATTGCATCGACGAAGGACAGTTTCGAACCGCCATCGGTGGTCAGGTCCTCGACCAGCAGCACACGTTCGCCATCGCTCATCGCGCCTTCAATACGGGCGTTGCGCCCGTAACCTTTGGGCTTCTTGCGCACATAGGTCATCGGCAGCGCCATACGCTCGGCCACCATCGCGGCAAAGGGGATGCCAGCAGTTTCGCCGCCCGCGATATTGTCAAAGGCTTCGAAACCCGCGTCCCGCATCACTGTAACAGTCAGAAAATCCATCAGCGTGGAACGAATGCGCGGGTAGGAGATCAGCTTGCGGCAATCGATATAGGTCGGGCTGGGAAGGCCACTTGCCAGCGTGAACGGCTCGCGCGCGTTGAAGTGGACGGCCTTGATCTCCAGCAGCATCCGGGCCGTCAGGCGAGCGATTTCAGTGCTGTCGGGAAAAGAACTGGGGATCATGGCAGGACCTCGGCGATGAAATGATGTTTCGGGCTGATAGCCCGACCCTTGGCCCGGAGTCGAGAGCTGTTGGAACAAAAGAAAAGCGGACCCCCCAAAGGTCCGCTGTTTCCGGGCATACTGCTATGCGAACACCATCGTCGCTGTGTTACCCTTGCCCGAACATATTGACCCACCGGATCAGCATTGGTGCCAGACAAATCAGCAATAGGACAGGCATCATGCACATGGCCATCACGGCAGACATCTGCACAGGCAGACGGTTTGCCTTTTCCTGGGCGCGAAGCTCTCGGTCAAGCCGCATGTCAGTGGCGAAGCGGCGTAACGATGCGGATATGCTGGTTCCGTACTGGTTGGATTGCAAAAAGGCGTTTGCGAACGAGTTCATCTCGTCGATACCGACCCGGTTCGCCATGTCCAGAAAGGCGGCCTGACGTTCTTTGCCTGCCTGCAACTCCAGTTGAAGAACCGAAAACTCCTGCGAGATTTCCGGAGCTGCCTTAGCCATTTCATGCGAGACCCGGATCATCGCCGCGTCAAAGCCCAGCCCGGCCTCGATGGCGACTTGCAACAGGTCAAGCGCGTTAGGCAGGCTGTGTTCGATGGCCTGGCGGCGTTTCTTTATGCGACGTCGCAACCACAGTGCCGGGCCATAAAAGCCCAAGACCATCAGTGCCGTCACGACCTGCATTGTGTTAACCCACGTAACACCCTGCAAAAGGTCGGCGATCCCTAACTGAACTTGCGTTTCAATTGGCAAAGCCATGGTTGCGACGAACGCGGCAGGCAACACAAATCCCAGGACGACCCGAAATGTATAATAGGTGCGAATGGCGTGCTTTTGCCGAATTCCGGCTTGTTTCAAAAGCTTGCCGATCTTGGAGCGTTCGCGTTTTGACGACGGGACAAAGGCCTTCAGCAGCCCGTGCGGGTCGCTGTTGTCACCCTGGATAAGGTCAAAATCCTGCCCATGCCCTTGTGAAACCGACCCAACGCGCATGCGACGTGCTGCCGTGTTTTCGCTTGTTGTAAATCCGGCAAAGCCCATGAAGACAAAGAAAACACTAAGGGCGATTCCGACCAACAGGATCAACTGCGGTGTGACGCGCGGATCGTTTAGAATGTCCTGAAGAATATCCATATCCCAATTCCCTTTAGAATCTGAACTTAACCAGCCGTTTCAGGATGAAACCCTGGGCAATTGTCAGGCCAATGATCACTTGGGCGAAGTACGGAAACAGCGGATCGCTGCGTACGTCGCCGTAAAATGTTGGGGTGGAGATCTCGATCGAAAGGTAAATGATGACCGGCAGAATCGTGAGGATAAGGCTGCTCAGGCGACCTTCGGCAGAGATTGCCTTGATCTTCTTTTGCATCGTGTGCCGGTCCCGGATGGTCTGGGACAGAATGCTTAGAACGCGGGACAGGTTGCCGCCGGTTCCATGCTGAATGCCGATACTTACAGCAAGGTATTTTGCATCCTCTGTTCCGACGCGGTGCGCAAAGTCGTGAAAGGCGGTCGCGACGTCATCGCCATAGTTGATCTGGTCTTTGATGATGCCAAACTCTGACCCTATCGGATCCGGCAGATCAGAGGCAACGTTTCCAACCGTCACTGCAACAGGGTGGCCCACCTTCAACCCGCGGGCCATCAGGTCTAACGCGTCTGGCAGTTGTTTCGTCAGTTTCTTCGAACGGGCGTCTTTCATGGCGACCAACACGATAACCGGGCCGATGAGGCCGAACACAGCGCTCAGAATGACCGCCAGTTCCGGGGCAAGGAACCGGGAAGCCCCGAAAAAGATCATCAAAACCAGAAGGGAGACGGCGAGCACGACCCAAATCGGGCTGACCGCCAAACCGGCTTGCACAAGCAGACGGCGAAACCGCGTAATCAGCCCAGCTTTTTCACCAGCGGCCATCATTGCGGGATCGCGGAGCAGCTGCAACACCTGATCCGTCGAAGCCCCGTTCTGGATCAGTTTCATGCGGCGGTTTCTGGCTTCGCCATGCGTTTCCTTGCGCGCCAGAAGCTGGTGAACGCCTTCGTAGGCAAGCAGAATACCCAGAAAAATCGACACGTAGATCAGGATGTTCAGTATGTTGGGCTGAAGGTCAATCATGATGCCGTCGCCCCGTGAATAAACATGTTGGTGTCCACATCGACACCAGCCGCCACCAGTTGGTCGAAGCATTTTGGCCGTATGCCGGTCGGCAGGAACTCTCCCAAAACGTCGCCATTCTCAGACTTGCCACGGCGCTTGAAAACAAAGATGTCCTGCATCGTGATCGTATCGTCTTCCATGCCCGTGATTTCCGAGATGCTGACGACCCTGCGTGTCCCGTCGCTCAGTCGGCTGAGTTGCAGGACGATCTGAATGGCCGAGGCGATTTGAGACCGGATGGTTCTGACGGGCAGGTCCGCCCCCAGCATTGTCACCATCTGTTCGACCCGGCTGAGCGCATCGCGGGCCGAATTCGCATGTACGGTCGTCATGGAGCCGTCATGTCCCGTATTCATGGCCTGAAGCATGTCAAAGCATTCGGAACCACGGACTTCGCCGACAATAATGCGGTCAGGCCGCATCCTGAGCGCGTTGCGCACCAGATCGCGTTGCGTGATCACCCCTTGACCTTCCGAGTTTGGGGGGCGGGTTTCCAAGCGTACGACATGGCTTTGCTGTAACTGAAGTTCCGCGGCATCTTCGATTGTCACGATACGCTGCTTGCCGTCGATATAGGATGAAACGGCATTCAACATTGTTGTTTTGCCCGAACCGGTGCCGCCCGAGATCAGAATGTTCAGCCTGGCTTCGACCAGCGCGGCCAGAAGCTTGGCTGCCTGTTCGTTCATGCTGTCCCGCTGGACCAGCTTGTCGATGGTCAAAGGATTGCGCGAGAATTTGCGGATCGACAGCGCAGGCCCATCAACCGAACACGGGCGGATAATCGCGTTGACCCGACTTCCATCTTCCAGACGCGCATCGACCCATGGCTGGGATTCATCAATACGGCGGCCGACCCGGCTGACGATCTTGTCAATGATCCGAAGCAGATGGCGTTCGTCGCGAAAGCGTACGGAGGATTGTTCCAGCAGGCCGAAGCGTTCCACATAGACCTGATCATAAGAGTTGACGAGAATGTCGTTGATCGTCGGGTCTTCCAAAAGAGGTTCCAGCGGGCCCAGACCCATTACTTCGTGAATCAGTTCATCAACTAGGGCTGTAAATGCCTCGGAACGCAAATGCAGGCGTTCGGCCTCGATCAGCCCGGTAACCAGCGCGGCGATCTGACGTTTCAGTTCGGACCGTTCGACCTTGTCGATCACAGACAGGTTCAGACGGTCGAGAAGCTCGCTGTGCAGACGGCTTTTAAGCTCCAGATGCGCTTGCAGGTCAACGTCCACCGGTTCTGGTGTTGCCTTGGACTTTGGTACCTCGATCGGCCGTTCCAGAACCAACACATTCGACTTGGACGCGGCCCGGCGTGATTTGTACTCGTTAAACACGGCGATCTCCCATTATGCAGTTTTTTGTGTGGCTGGCCGGGTGCCTTCGGACATGGACGCAGCCAGTTTCGTCAGAGCCTTGCCAAGGTCCGAATGCGGCTTCATGTCCACAATCGGTCGTCCCAGATCGACTGCGTTTCGCGCAATCTTGGGATTGTCCGGCAGCCAGTGCTTCAGTTTCGTTTCCAGCACTTTTTCGGCCTCGCGTACATGTGCGGGTTTGATCATCGTCTTTCGTTCGCGGTTCACGACAACCTCGACCGGTAGGGCTACGTTTGCCTCGCGATAGAAATCGATCAGGCGCCGGGTCTGGCGAACGCATGGAACCGTCGTGTCAGTAACCAGCGCCAGTTGGTTCGCGCGTTTGAAAATGGGTTCGACCCATTCCACAACGGCACAGGGCAGGTCGATGACAACATAATCGTAACGGCGCTGAAGAAGGTCGAGCATCCCTTCGATCAAGCCTGGTCGTATGGACTGAAGCGGAACTAACGGCGCGGGCGCGCACAACACATCAATGCCGAGCGTGTGGTTCTGAAGGATCGATGTCAGGAAATGATCATCCGGCTCTTCCTGGTTTTCGATGAGCTGGAGGCATCCTCCATTATCTTCAAGATCCAGAAACACGTTCGCGTTTCCAAATTGCAGATCGAAATCCAGAAGCGCGACGCGGCTTTTCGCCTTTTTCCTAAGGAATGATCCTTTTCCGCCCGCCAGCGAGCAGGCAAGGTTTACGGCGACCGTCGACGCTCCGATCCCACCGCGGGATTTTGCAACCGGGATCACCGTGCCAAGGGCAGAGGGGCCATTTTGAATGTACCCTTGCGGAAGTGAACGGGAGGAGATTTTTTCTGCTACTGCGGCTTTCAGCCCATCCTCGTCAATGGACAGGGGCAGAACCTCGTCGATGCCGATTTTCCGCAACTCGCGGGCGACCGAGATCGAAACGTCATTCTGCGTCAGCGCAACAAACAAGGTGTCGTCTTGTCGATGGGTCAGCAGGTCTTTGACAGCCAGAACCTCGCCCGCGTCGCAGGGGTCGATTTCAAAAATAACCAGGTCATGCTTGAATGCCAGATTGCGCGCCGTGCCGTTCAACGCTTTGAACGAACCCGCATTCTCTGAGATTTCGTTATTTTGACCGGCGGGAAAAGCACTGGCGACCACCTGAGCGACGGTTTCGCTTTCAGATACAAGCATGACGGAATGTGAATTGAGACTAGAAACGTTCTTAACCATTAACCTGACTCTCCTGATGCCAGGTCTTCGGCAGGCAGCGAAACGCTGAAATTGGAAAACCCGGCTGTTGAAGGAATTGTGCTGCTGGTCGCGCCCGCGGCATTTGCAAGCGCGGCCAGCGGCGACACGAACTGAAAATCATTCAGGTTCAGCTCAACCGTGACCATGGGTGTGTAAGGGCCACCCAGGAAGCCCAGATTGGAATTGAAGTCATAGGAAAACTGCAAGGCGTCAATCGTCGTGCCGGGGGGCAGCAACGGGTTGATGCGCCCCCAGATTTCAGATGCTGTGGTGTTGGTGGCGTCACCCACACAAGCTGGCGTTACGGGGTCGGCACATACGCCAGCCGACGCACTGCATGGGGTGCCAAAGCGAGGGGACAACGCGGATGTTCCCCGCGTGTGGGTTTGTGGCACACCCGGACAGGCCGCAGGGCGCACCACAGCGATGCGCGCCGCCAACTGTGCGGCTTTTTGCGCGTTCACTCCGCTGTATGACAGCCGGCCAAAGTCCAGCAATGCCAGGAACAGGAAGGAAAACAGGGACACAACCAAGGCAAACTCAACAAGAACCCCACCATTTTGGTCGCGCAGCATCTTGTCCGCGACCTGGCGCAAGATGGCGCGGTTATTTCGCAACCGTGTCATTGGCCAAATATCCGCGATGTGTCAGCGACGTCGGTGGTTATCGATGACGCGCCGCTGCCGAAAAGCTTCAGAATGCCCCCCAGCGGGAACTGAACGGTGATATTGGCGCTTACCTGACCGACGGGTGCCGGGTTTATGCGATACGTGCCCGACACGCAGGACAAGCTGGGCGTTACTGAGTTGACGGTTATACTGGGTGGAAACAGGCTGTTGCCGTGAATGTCACGCTCGACAATCCCTTTCAAAGTTGTGCTGAGCCCCGCGACAGTTCCGCCAGACGAACAGATATCCGAGGGCGTGACGCGCGACATATAGCGGCTGGCATCCCGGACACCGGCAATGACCGACTGGTACGACCACATGAGTCGTGCGGATTCCAATGTCACCGCCAACAGCAGCAGCATAATCGGCATGACGAGGCCAAACTCGACAAGGATCGCTCCATCGTCGCTTTTGGCGAAGCGCTTGAAAGGGGATTTGAGGCGAATACACATGAACCCTCAGCCCCTACCGATACAACTGTACGACGTCGCGAAAGATGCCGCCGAACCCGTTGCCGCCGCTGCCAACGCTGGTCACATCGGGGAAACCGACGACCTCTCCGTGGATGTCGAAACTAGGGGGTGAGCCACCGTCATCACCGACCGGTTCAGTCAGGAACACGGCAACAAATTTGGTGACCGGAACCCCAGTTGTCGAACCAGATACTGGGTTCAGCGCGCAATCAATACCGGCAGCTGTTACAACGCGCCGTGCCGGGTCGTTGGACATCTGGCTGGAACACATTGGACGGCCGGTTTCGGCAAGTGAAGGGTCAAGAATGGAATTTGCGTTCGGTGCCGCGTAGGGGTTCGTGTTCCCGTAGGCTATTTCCCTCAGATACATTCCATACCGCGTCCCGGAAAAAACGGTATCCGACCCGGACAGTGGTGGCAGATGTGTGTCGCTGCCGATGCCGTCGGCAATCCCATCTGCCAGATCGTGGTTTCGATTAAGGTACCCGGTTCGATCCCAGTTGCCGTCACCGAAACGGTTGTTTCCACCGCAGGTGCCTGCCGTCATGCACAGATCGCGCCCTAGACCGGTTGTATCAGGGGTCGTCTGTTCATTGCCCTGAATGCAAGCGCCGCCACCGTTGCTTTCAATCCCCTTAATAACATTCGGTGCGGGCGCGAAATCGATATTGTTCTTCTCACCGTTGAGAACCGAGCGGTAGATGTCAAAGCGGACGTTGAACGCTGCATTGGTAATGCCGTTCTTCTGGCCGGGTTCGGTATTCAGACCATTAGTCAGAACACACTGGGTGATCTGGCTTTGCGCAGCGATCAGGCAGGCCAGTTTATTGCCCCCTTCGTCAGCACACACCCCCGAACTGTCTTGAAAATTCGCCAGATCAATAAAGCCGAAGTTACCCGGTCCCCAAGCCGTTCCGTTGCCGCCACTGCGCAACAGAATCTGGTCGCCCACAGTCAAAGTGGATTCCCAGTTCGGGGGCAGGCAGAACATCAGGGGTGAGATATCGCACGCCGCTTTCGAGTATCCGGCCACTGCCTCGGCTGAAACGCTGGCAGCAGAAAACCCAGCCCCACCAAGCATTTTGTCCAGCGCCGAAGCCAGGCTCATCGTCAGGGACTTGGGTGTCAACACGATCTGCGCGAACCTGGCCTTCCGTGGATCGGTTGTAAGATCTGCGCCAAGCGGGGTCAGATCCGATGCCGGAAGCGCCGAGTGAAACAGGAGAGTATAATCCGAAGATCCTGAAAGCGTGGTCGTCCCGTTCGCGAATGTCTGGCTATCGCTGACAAGATTTGCTGCTGCATTTGTGGCGCGCGTAATCGCGTCCGGTTGGCCGTCCAACTCTCCTGCTGCGGCCAAAGCTACGTTGTCGGCGAATGACTGAAGCTCTGTATGTGTCGAATTCAACCGGCCAACGTCCAGTGTGATCGCAAAGAACCCAAGGAATGCGACCAAAGCAGTGCCCCACAGGATCGCGACGGTGCCGTTCTCCTCTCGGGCGAATGCGGATATGATTGCACGTGCTCGCATGGCTGAACTTATTGGCCAGGTGTCTGACTGACTTTGATTGGGCGAATGCGGGGCTTGACGCGCGGCGTCGTGGACGCCGGCGCAAACAGCGCATCTTTTTGGGTATCAGGTTGCAATTCGGCGGCGGGCGCAGTTTCTGTTGCCTGTTCCGCTTCTTCCTGTTGCCGCTGGATGGTCACAACCTCGGTCTCGGTTCCCCGGCGCAGCTTTACAGTGGGTTGAATATCAACCTTTTCTACCGGCCCTTCTTCCTGCAACAGATCGCGCAGGCGAACCATTTCCATGGGTTCATCCTCGACGCTGTCCAGGGTGCGCAGTGTCAGGCTCAGGGTTCCGGCCTTTTGAGCCAGGGCCAGACGTTGACCTTGCTGCGGGGTCACTTCCACCGTGATTGTGCGGGCGACCTCCGGCTGATCGCTTAATTCTTCCGACTGCTGGTCCACGCCAATGACGCGAATATTCTGCAAGATGGTGACCGCGCGCAGGTCCTGCTTGGCACCTTGGGTCAAGACGATATCAACGTGATCGCCCGGGGTAACAAAACCGCCCACGGCCGTTACAGCATCGACCTCAATCGCCATGGCGCGTGTGTTTTCACCCAACTTCTGAACAAGGGTGACTTTTTCTCCAAAGTTCGAAACCTTGGAAAGAAGCATTACTTCGCCGGGATAGAACCGGCCCTTGGCGCGCCGCAGCTGACGGCGATTGTTTGGAACAAGTACATCAATGTCCGTGAAAACTCCGGCCGGGAGCGCCTCGCGCGGCCAGGGGTGAATTGTGACGTCGTGCGCTTCGATCGTTTGGCCAAAAGCGATTTCTGATCGGGCCACGTAGATCTCAACCAGATCGGCATCTGGTGAGATACCGGCAGTGCTTGTCTTAAACTGAATGTGATCCTTCGCCAGGTAAACGGAACCGGACGCTATCGCAATTCCAAACAGTGTAGAAATGATTGGCCTGATACGCATCACTCTCTCCAACAATTACGTTCTGAAATATGGAACTTCGGTCGTCCTGCTTTCGCGAAATTCCTGGCGGTGAACTCTGCGCCGCAACAGTGGCGCGGCGGCACAGAGCTCTGTATTTTGGTAAGTGTGTTTGGGTCAGCAGGTCGCGCTACCCAGAGCAGCGCATGCACCAGTCACATTTGTGTTGGTAGTGGTGCCCAGGTACGAGAATGCGCCAACTGCAATCGACGCCACGACCAAAAGAGCCAGGCCATATTCGACAATTGCCGCACCGCTTTCATTCTTAACGAACTTCTTCATGAATTTAGTCATTATTTCCCCCAAATAGGTTAGACGTTTTCAGCGCTCTGTATTTCTGAGCGCAAGCCAGGCGAAAATGCATTAGCTCGGGGATCAGAATAGGTTCGGGGGATTTAGGTGCCTTCCTTCAAAGGTAAGTGAAATACACTCTATAATTGAAACATGCTAACAAAAATGCTCTTTGGGGCGAATACTTTTAACCCTGAATTAACAACATATTAACAAATTCCGAATCGCTTATTTTCGGAAACAATGAGAGGCGTGGGATCGGAATTGTGAGCGAGACGGGTGTTGATTTCTGCTGACTGACTAGGCGTTCACTGGATGGCGACGCGAGGTTTAGTGATGATGAATTTAAGAAAAATATAATAAAAACAAATAACTATTTTGCACTCGAAGACTTTGCCAAAAAATATTGCCCCGCAGACAAGCTGATAATTCCGATTGCTGAGACTACCTGAGGGGTTCAAATTTGTTGTTGTAAGCCGAACCTGTTTGTTGGGTCGGTCTGTTTTGTTGAATGGTTAATTGTTATGAGTGTGAGTTTCTTAAAGAGCGCTCAGGCGAGGGAGAGTCTGAACTTCGTTGTTGAGTGGACT
Organism: Ruegeria sp. BHSB056; assembly: GCF_059613305.1. NCBI lineage: Bacteria > Pseudomonadati > Pseudomonadota > Alphaproteobacteria > Rhodobacterales > Roseobacteraceae > Ruegeria > Ruegeria sp. BHSB056. The sequence goes on from NZ_JBXWSG010000001.1 coordinate 68,656, forward strand.
CAGGCCCTATGCGGTAATGGTTCCCTATCAAGGGCTGTAAATTGTTTAATGTGCCTAGTAAACGCTGATGCGGTTCTAATTGTCAGAACGTCCAAAAAGGATAGGAAAGCCAAGCATATTGCGCGCTGCTGCGTCCAGCAGGGAAAAATCTGGCCTTCACAGCCGCATACACAGGCAGAGTTGGTAATTGGGGATAGTATATCAACTGCGAAACCGGGTTCTGTATGGAAACTATCAGATCTGGTGTTTTCCGACACAACATCAATGACCCACAATCGGCTTCAAAGGCCTGAAGGGCTGGTGGAGGTTATACTAATTCCGCTGGACGTAACTGGGGTGCAAGTCGATTACATTGAACTGCATTACAGTATCCGCCCGCAGGCCTGCGAACTGGATCTGCTAACTGCTCTGGCACCAACACTATCTTCTGGCTGGGGCAAACGTTTGCCCGGAACGGTTGCTGCCTGTTCCGAGGTTCTTCGGAGTCACCGGTCCAAATTCAACAGCAACAATCGCTTTGTCCCGATCCTTGATCCACACAATCCGGCCGACCTTAGCAGATGCGAGTTTCGGGTGTGCGCGATGATGAAAGAGGGAATGACTGTGAAGACGATTTCGGAGACTCTGTCTATTGGCCCGACAACAGTTCGTTCGCACCTAAGTTCCATTTTTTCCAAGACAGGGGCGACGAGCCAGGTCGAGCTTTTGCATCTGTTAAACCGAAACGTTGATGCTGACAGGGGTTTTGCTCAGATCGCGGGTTAGTTAACCGAATGTATTGCTACCGGGACGACCTGAAGACCGTTTTGGTTGTCAAGGGATCCATCCGCCGTCATGGTCACGCCCTTAATGGTGCCGCGCAGATCGAACAACCGCTGAACTGCGTCGCAATTTCGTCGGATGCCTTTTTTCGACTAGTCAGCTGCAATTTTGCCCCCTATTTCGGTGTAGGAAACCTGACTCGCTCGCCATAAACGTATGTCGCTTTTGCTTGGGTTAAACAACCTTACGGAGTAGGGAGAGAGTGCTTTATTTTTTTGTCCATCCAGCCTGATTGTATCTGTTGGCGAAATAATATCCTTTTTTGTTAATTACTTAGTCGTTGTTCATGATTTCGCGACAACATTAACATAATGTGAACAATGTATTCTCTGAGTGTTCAACTGGTTCGGGGCATACTGATCGCACAGGCCGGGCAAACCACGTCCGGTTGAATGGAAGGGGAACAGCATGATCAAGACTGCTATTGAGGTTGCGCCGTATGCATGTGCGACAATGCAACCCCAAGATCCCGTCATGAACGGTGAAGTTTCAAACAATACGAATTCGAGCAGCAGTCGCTTCCCTCCTATCGAAAATGCACTATCGGAAATTGTTAATAACAAGCGACTTGAAGAGGCGAACCGGGACTTCTGAAAATCAGAACGTCCGATAGGCTTCCAGATCAACAAGGTCAGGAAAATTAGAGCCCGCTCCGAAATGGAGCGGGCTTAATCTTTTTTCAAGTTCCAATGCCAACTTGCGAAGGACATACGTGCCAAGCACCCTGGTGGACCGGTATCTTTTTAAGAAAGTCGGGCCAGCCAAACGGCTGGTAAACACTTAGCTGGCCCGGTCTTTTGCCCACTTCCTAAGAACGAGGACAAAAGCCGTTAGCTATCCAGCCCAAGCATTGACTTTACAGCAGCCTCAACCTCATCGGTGACCGGTTTGTTCGCTGCGTCTTCCAGTGCCGCGCGCTCGTTAAGAGCTTGGTTCTCAACGGCATCTGCCAGGTCTTCGACGTCTTGCACGGCTTCCTCGTATTCCAAGGCGGCCTGTTTTTCGGCATTCAGGTTGTCTGCCGTGTCTTTTGAAGCCTGCAGATCATCGTTTGCTGCCTGAAGGGCGTCCTCGATATCAGGATCGGTGCCTCCCGCGTCGGCCAGCTGCTGTTCAAGATCATCAACGATGTCCTGCTTTTCCTGAACATCGGCCAGAGCATCCTCTAGGTCGTCGTTTATTTCTTCACTGGAACGATCTGGTGGAGTCATCTCATCCAGAAGCTCTTGTTTTTCAGCAAGTTCTGCGCGGATGCTTTCGCCAGCCAGAACGGTATCGCGATAATTCGCGATGCGACCGACGCGCGAATTCGGGGCGGCGTTCTGAAGGGCCTTCTCACTTGCGTTGGCTGCGTTCAGTGCGCCCAGTTCCGAAGGGTGGACGCCCAGCGCGGCAGCCAGTTTATTCCCCTTCTTGCGGGTCTCGGTCAGGTCTGTTTCCTCGATCTGAACCTTAGGTTTTTTCGTGTGCGCGGCCGGTGCAGTTTTGGTCTGAGTTTTCTTGGACTTCTTACCGGTAAACAGTTCTTTCAAAGAGAACGATTTCCCCTTCGAGGTTTTTGACTTCGAGCCCTTTGCACCAGAGGTTGTGCGCCCTGCCTTGCCGGCGGATTTCGAACCACCACCTTTGGTCGCGCCATTACCGCCGCTGTCGCCTTTGCCCTTTCCGGCATTGTCGCTGTTTCCTTTGCCGCCGCCATTGCCACCACCGTTACCACCGCCGTTGCCGTTACCACCGCCATTTCCATTACCGCCGCCTTTGCCATCTTTTGCATAAGCCACGTCAGGAAATGCAATCGCGCCAACAATTGCGGTGGAGCCTAACATTGCGATTGCGAGTGCAGAGGCTTTCAGCAAGCCGGTCATATTGGTTTTCATAGCGTTCCTCGTAAATCGAAGGCGTGTTTCAGTGGTCCGATATAGTTTTCCAAGATTCGCACACAGGCAAACCGCTTGCCGGAATCAAGATCTGACAGGTGCTATCTAACCCGATCATCATTGAACCTACGCCAAACTGGTCGTTCATCCCCAGTTCATGTTGAAATCGGTAGATTGTGTGGGTGGTTGCGCAGTAAAGAGTGCCGAAGATGAGAAAGCTCTTAACCATCATGTTTCTTATTGTCTTTCTCCAGCCCGGAGAAGGCAATTCAGCCGTTCGTGAGCTGAAGCAGGCAGAGCTGCGCAAAGCGACAACGTCTGGCAACGCAATCCGTCTGCAAAAAGTCATCAAAGGGGTCGAGCAGGTCTTTGGCGGCACGCCCATTGATGCGCGTGCTTTTCAGGCCGACAAAGTTTACTACCGCGTGCTGGTCAAAAAACCGAACGGGAAGATTGTCAGTGTTATTGTTAACGCAAAAACCGGCGTCGTCGTTTCCAACAGGTCCAAAATCGGAAAACAAATCTCGGAAGCGGCAAAATCTGCGCCTGGAAACTCGGCCAATGCAAGATCTCAAGGCAAGTCTTCAGCCAAAGCAAATGGCGGTCAAAGCGGCAACCGCGGGAACAGCGGTGGCGGTCGCGGCAACTCTGGTGGCAATGGCGGAGGCAACTCCGGAGGTAGCGGCGGCGGCAACTCCGGTGGTAACGGTGGTGGCAATGGCGGTGGTAACGGTGGTGGCAATTCTGGCGGCAACGGCGGTGGAAACGGTGGCGGCAACGGCGGTGGCAAAAAGTAATGGTTAAACTGCTATTCGCGCGCCTATAATTCCCAAGTATGAGAGTCTTACTGGCAGAAGACGAGCCGCACCTTTGCGAGCAGATCAAGAAACTGTTGAACGCTGAAGGTCGGGTCGTGGACATTGTGAACAGCGGCCTAGAAGCTTTGCATCTCGGCGCAACAGAACCTTATGACATGATTATCCTCGATATTGGATTGCCGGAACGCGACGGCATTTCAGTTCTGCGGGAATGGCGCAGCGCGGGCATCAAGACCCCGGTGCTGATCCTCACGGCCCGCGATGGCTGGAGCGAAAGGGTCGACGGATTGGACGCAGGCGCGGACGACTACATGACCAAGCCGTTCCATATGCCCGAACTGGCAGCGCGGGTCCGCGCCATTCTGCGGCGGCAGAGCGGACAGTTGAATCCCGTGGTTGAAATGGGAAATGTTGTTCTGGATACCCGCAACGGGCGTGTAACGGCGGATGGTGTACCAATCGACCTGACTGCGCAGGAGCTGGCTGTTCTCACGTATCTCGCCCACAATGTTGGGCGTATGATTTCAAGGACTGAGCTGTCAGAGCATATCTACGAATACGATGGAGACAGGGACTCGAACACCATTGCCGTCTTCATAACCCGTCTGCGCAAAAAACTTGGCCCTGATCTGATCACAACGATTCGGGGCCGCGGATACATGATCGACTCCGCCTGATGTTATCCCTGCGTCAACGGGCTCTACTGGGGGGGACCGCGTCGGGTGCCCTTTCAGTGGGTGTCGGTACGCTGGCCGTGTTCTCGTTCATCAATGCCCGCGTTTCAGACAGGTTTGATACCGCATTGCTTGATCGTCACACGCAACTGGTCGTTGGGTTGAGCGTCACGACCCATGACCCGGATGCGCTGCGCGATCTGATGTTCGATCCGGCCTATGGCACACCGTATTCTGGCCGATACTGGCAAGTCAGCAACAGCGAAGGCGAAATCTTTACGTCGGCTTCCCTGTTCGACGGAGTCATCGCCGAACCCCTTGGCACCCCTGATGTAACGACGCTTTGGAATACTCGTGGTCTAGAAAACGAAGATTTACGAGGAGCCTTTCAGAAAATTACCTATGAGGACGGTACGGTCTGGGGGGTCAGCGTTGCCGAAAGTCAGGCCCAGCTTGTGGCGGAACGTCGCGCTGCACAACAAAGCCTGCTTCCGGTTTTTGCGCTGGTCGGTCTGATCGGTGTCGTTGGATCGCTACTTCTGACGTCAATCATCCTGACACCACTCAGAAAGCTGCGTTCGGATGTGGCGCACCGTTGGGATCGGGACGAAGACCTTAAACCGGGTGATTATCCTGAAGAGGTCTCTCCTCTGGTCGAGGATCTGAACCAGCTCTTGCGCCGAAACCGGGAAATTGTATCGGGATCACGTCGTCAGGCGGCAGATTTGGCCCATGCCCTGAAAACACCTACCGCGATCATGCGCAATGAATTGTTGCTGTTGTCCGAAGCGGGAGGTTCTACGGAAACCGCTGTGGAAGCTCTCGACCGTATTGACGCGCAGCTGGGCCGGTCGCTTGCCCGAATGCGGGCGCTGAATACTGCGGACTTGACCCATTCTCGTACCGATCTGTCTCATTCGATTGATCGACTGGCGCGTCTGTTCACGACCATGGCCGAGCGCGAAGGAAAGTCATTGGAAATTGAACGCGACTCCGGTCTTTGGGTGCGAATGGACGCGCAGGATATCGAAGAAGTCTTGGGCAACCTGCTGGATAACGCGGTCAAATGGTGCAAACACAAGGTCCGTTTGACGGCTGGGAGAACCCAGAACGGGATTGAAGTTGTGATTGACGACGATGGTCCGGGAATTCCTCAGGACGCTCACCGCGAGGCACTGCGATCGGGGGGGAGGCTGGATACCTCTGTCTCGGGCAGTGGCCTTGGGCTGGCCATCGCGGTTGATTTGTTGAAGGCCTATGACAGTCGACTTGATCTGGGTGCATCCAACTCGCTTGGCGGTCTGGAATGCCGGATAGTAATTCCGAAGGGAACCAACGCGCATCCTGCGTCAGGCTGATCATTTGCCCTGAAGGTTCAGGGTGTTTTGGGTGTGTCGTACGTGGACAAGACGCGAAAACAAGAAAAGCGGACCCGTGACAGGTCCGCTTTTGCCCTTACGGGCGATGGGCAGCCAAGGTGGGCTTAACTGCTCATGTCGTAGGCCCGCTCGCCATGTACCGAGAGGTCGAGGCCATTTGTCTCGGTCTCGGCGTCTACGCGAAGTGGCGTGATCTGTGCAACCAGTTTGACCAACACAAACGTGACAACTGCCGTAAAGGCACCCACGACAATCAGCCCGCCCAACTGCGCGGTCCAGGTTCCCAGGCCAAACAGGGCGATCATGAGCGTGCCGAAGATACCGCCGACACCATGCACGGCGAACACATCCAGCGTGTCGTCGATATTCAGCTTGTTGCGCACGATGCTGACGGCTTCCTGACACAGAACACCGGCCACCGCGCCAATGATCAGGGCCTGAACCGGACCGACGAAACCCGAAGCCGGCGTGATCGAGGCCAGGCCTGCAATTGTTCCGGTGACAAGACCCACCATCGAGGCTTTGCCAAAGCGGATGCGTTCCCAAAGCGCCCATGTCAGTGACGCGGTTGCGGCGGACAGGTGGGTAACGGTCATCGCCATCGCAGCGCCTCCGTCCGCGGCCAGTTGCGAACCGCCATTGAAGCCGAACCAGCCGACCCACAGCATCGCGGCGCCGACCATGACATAGCCGGGATTATGCGGCGGGGTCGTGCGGTTGCGGCGCGGGCCAAGGATGACGGCGATGATCAGGGCTGCCAGACCAGCGGTTTCGTGCACCACGATACCGCCCGCGAAATCACGCACGCCAATGTCGCCCAAAATACCTCCATCGGCCAGCATTCCACCGCCCCAGATCCAGTGAACCACTGGCGCATAGCACAGCAGCATCCACAGCGCCGAGAAGGTCAGCACAAAGCCAAAGCCCACCCGTTCAACATATGCGCCCACGATCAGGGCCGGGGTGATGATGGCAAAGGTCATCTGAAAGGCAAAGAACAGAATTTCCGGTAGAGTGCCAGCAAGGCTGTCCACATCAACACCGTTGAGGAAAGCCTTGCCCAAACCACCCCAAAGCCCACTTTCACCGGGCCCAAAGGCGATGGAGTACCCGGCGACCAGCCACAGAATGCTCATCAAACAGGCAATGGCAAAGCAGTGCATAAAAACGCTGAGCACGTTTCGGGCACGTACAAGCCCGCCGTAAAACAAGGCCAGCCCCGGCAACGTCATAAAAAGGACCAGTGCTGTAGCAACTATGATCCAGGCTGTATCGGCTCCATTCATGGGCCGCTCTCCTTTTCCCTGCATGGTTTCCCGGGCAGGTCATCTGACAACGCTCCGGGCTCGAGTGAGTGTTTGTGCAGAGCCTTGAAGCGGAGGGCAGGTGAGGAAAAAAGAGGCAACACCCGAATTGAGCGCCTGTTTTGTCGCCTTTTGTTCAAGTGATGACAGTTTTGGCGGCTATGGGCAGATAATGCCTAAAAATCGTGCGTGTTATGAAAGTGCAGTCAGAAGTAACGCCAGCGCATGGTCCCGCGCGGCGCGGCGCACCGCATCCCGCCCTTGCGCGCCAAACTCAATCGTTTCACTCCGGGTTTCCCGGCCTTCTCTGGCCAGTCCGAAACATACGCGCCCTTCGGGTTTAAATTCAGACCCGCCCGGCCCGGCAATGCCGGTAATCGCGACGGCAAGCTGCGCTTGTGAGTTGCGCAATGCGCCTTCGGCCATTTCGCGAGCGACCTGCTCGGACACTGCGCCGAAAGCCTCCAGTGTTTCTGCCAACACACCCAGCATGTCCTGCTTGGCCCTGTTGGTATAGGTGACAAAACCCCGATCCACGACAGCCGAACTGCCGGGTATATCCGTCAGGGCCGCAGCGACCATACCGCCGGTGCAGCTTTCCGCTGTGGCGATCATAACGCCCTGCGCTTTGGCGCGGTTCAGCAGGTCGGGCACGTTCATAGGCCCAAAACCCCGTGTGCGATGCCTGCCAGAACCATCACACCAATGGCTGCGAGAATACCCGCAATCACGTCGTCCAGCATCACTCCCATAGGATCGCCGCGACGATCTGCCCAACCGACGGGGCCAGGTTTGGTGATGTCGAACAGGCGGAACAGGGCAAACCCGGCAACCCAACCGGGCCAGAGGGCGGTTATGTCGATCCCATGCGCCCAGGACGGATATGAGATCGCCCAGAGTGCAATGAACTGGCCTGCAACCTCATCAATAACGATTTCCGACGGGTCGTGATCGTCCTGACCGTCGGTCATCACGCGCGTGGCCCACAGGCCGCCTGCGAACACCACCAGTGTCGCGATTGCCAGCAATGGGAATCCCCCCAGCGTGTGCAGGCCCCAAGCCATCGGCAGCGCGGCCAGCGAACCCCAGGTGCCGGGGGCAGGGCGCAAATATCCGACACCGCCAACGGTACCAATCAACTGCGCCGCGTTCATGATTTCACCAGACAGGCCGTCGCAATCGATGCGATGCCTTCACTGCGACCGGTGAAGCCCAGACGCTCGGACGTGGTGGCCTTGACCGAGACCTGATCGGCACGCAAGCCCATGATTTTGGACATTTCTTCGCGCATGACAGCGGCGTGTGGGCCGATCTTCGGATATTCACAGACCAGCGTGCAATCCACGTTCGAGATACGATACCCCATCTGTCCGGCCAGTTCGACCGCGTGACGCAGAAAGATCTCGCTGGCGGCACCTTTCCATTGCGGATCCGAGGGAGGAAAATGCTGTCCGATATCGCCTTGCGCCAATGCGCCATAAATCGCGTCGGTTACAGCATGCATCCCGACATCCGCATCCGAATGCCCCTGCAACCCGCGATCATGGGGAACCTTCACACCGCAAAGGACCACATGATCCCCGTCGCCAAACCGGTGCACGTCATAGCCGTTGCCAAGTCTTACATCCATATCCATTCCCATGATGCGTTCCGCCCGGGCAAAATCCTCGGGGCGAGTGATCTTCAGGTTGTCCGCATCGCCCGGTACGATGCAGACATCTACCCCCGCAGCGCGTGCAACCTCAACATCATCAGCAGCACCGCCCGGATGCGCCGCATGGGCGGCGGTGATGGTGTCATAATGAAAGCCTTGCGGTGTCTGTGCCGCAAACAGGTTGCTGCGGTCTTGCGTGCCTGTCACGTCCCCGTCTTGTCCTATCCACAAGGCGTCAGTCACCGCTAGTCCGGGGGCCGCGGCCTGATGTGCATCCAATGCGTGCAAGACGTCCTGAATGGTGCGCGACGAAACGCAAGGTCTGGCAACGTCATGAATCAGGACGCGCTTCACGTCGAGGTGCGCCAGGGCCTTCAAACCATTGCGTACAGAACCCGTGCGATCTGTGCCGCCCGAGGCGAGGATCAGATCGGTATCACGAAACTCCTCCCAGACCAGAGTGTCTTCGTCGGATAAGACCAGAACGATATGAGCGACCTGTCCGCGGAACCGATCGATTGTCCAGTCTGCCACGCGACGACCTGCAAGGCTGCGCCACTGTTTTGGGACGTCGCCCCCTGCGCGCATGCCGCGGCCTGCGGCGACTATGATGGCAGCTGTGGTCATGCAGCGCGCCCTCCATTTTGTTGCGTTTGTTTAGGCGGCGGTGATTGCAGTGGCAATCACCTATGGTCTAGTGATTAAAAAATAGGCAGATGATGGTTTTGCGGGCTTGTTGCGCGTCGTTTTGTTGTTCATATGCGTGGAATTCGATATCAGAACTGCAACTGCCCAAGGATTAAGCACGTTGACTTTGCGCTTCGCTGACAAATTCGTAACATCGCCGGTTTTGCTGGCCCCGATGGCCGGAATCACAGATCGCCCGTTTCGGGATCTGGTTATGCGCTTTGGTGCCGGCATGGTCGTCAGCGAAATGGTCGCAAGTCAGGAGATGGTGCAGGCCAAACCTGGAGTGCGGGAGCGCGCCGAACTGTCCGCCGATGTGGAAAACACGGCTGTGCAACTGGCAGGGCGCGAGGCGCATTGGATGGCCGAGGCCGCGCGTCAGGTTGCTGATCGGGGCGCGCGGGTGATCGACATCAACATGGGGTGTCCCGCCAAGAAGGTAACAAATGGGTATTCCGGTTCGGCCCTGCTGAAAACACCGGACCACGCACTGACGCTGATCGAGGCCGTTGTCAGTGCAGTTGACGTTCCGGTGACATTGAAAACCCGTCTGGGGTGGGATGACACCCTGCTGAATGCCCCCGAGGTTGCGCGCCGTGCACAAGAGGCAGGCGTTCAGATGGTTACGATCCACGGACGCACGCGATGCCAGTTCTACAAGGGGCGCGCTGACTGGAGCGCGATCCAGGCCGTGAAACAGGCCGTGTCGATTCCGGTCATTGCGAACGGAGATATTGTAGACACAGCTGCCGCACGAACCGCTTTGGAACAATCTGGTGCAGATGGGGTCATGGTCGGGCGTGGCGCGCAGGGTAAACCCTGGCTTCTGGCGCAGATCAGTCACGACCTTTACGGGGCGGATGCGCCGGGTATTCCGGTCGGGAATGACCTGATCGACATGGTGCGCACGCATTATCAGGCGATGCTGGGGTTCTACGGTGCCGATCTGGGCCTGCGTGTCGCCCGTAAGCATCTGGGATGGTATATGGATCAGGCCGCAACCCCTGCGCCGCTGCGCCGGGCGGTTCTGACGTCGCGCAACACGGATGATGTCCTGCGCCTTCTTGGGGATGCACTTGCCGAAACGGGCGAGGCGGCGGCATGAACTCCAACGCCAACATCTGGAACTCTTTGCCGGTTCCGGCTTTCATTATTGATGAAAACGACCGCATCGCAGATGTGAATTCGGCGGGCGAGGGGTTTTTGAATGCCTCGCGCCGGTCGGTAATCGGGCATCCGGTATGGGACCAGATCGCCGTTGACGCGCCGCTTGAGGAAGCATTCCTGCGCGCCCGGTCGCAAGGCACGCCACTGTTCGTTAATGACGTGGATGCGGGTTCTGGGAATCGTGCACCCTTGCAATGTGCGTTGCAAATCGCGCCTCTGGTCGGGCATCCGGGGTCGATGATCATGATCATATCGCCTCGTGAACTGGCGGGCCGGATGACCTTGGGCAACACGGTCAAGTCAGCGGCGCAGTCGGCGATTGGCATGGCCGAGATGCTGGCGCACGAAATTAAGAACCCACTGGCTGGGATTACCGGTGCAGCGCAACTGCTGAGCATGAATATTTCGTCACAGGATCTTGAACTTACAGACCTTATTGTGGCCGAAAGCCGCAGGATCGTGAAGCTTCTGGAACAGGTCGAGCAATTCGGCAACTTGCAGAAACCGGACCTCAGGCCGGTCAATATCCACGATGTACTGGACCGTGCAAGGCGGTCCGCGCTGCTGGGATTTGGCGCGGATATGACAATCATCGAGGATTACGATCCGTCATTGCCGCTGGCCTATGGCGATCCGGACCAGTTTCTTCAGGTGGTTCTGAACCTGCTGAAAAACGCATCCGAGGCCGCGGGGCCTCAGGGCGGAACAATCCGTCTGCGCACGTATTTCGAACATTCCTTCCGCCTGCGCCGAAGTGATGGATCGGGTCATTCCCTGCCGTTGCAGATCGAGATCATCGATGACGGTCCGGGCCTGCCCGAGGATATCCGCGGTGACATTTTTGACCCGTTCGTGTCGGGCAAGGAAAACGGCACCGGTCTGGGACTGGCGCTGGTCAGCAAGATCGTTTCCGACCATGACGGCTGGATTTCGGCCGACTCCGTGCCCGGCCGCACCGTTTTCAAACTGTCGCTGCGCCGCGCGCCGCGAGATGCAACAGAGCACAAGAAGGAGAGCACCTGATGGATGGCACCGTACTGGTTGCGGATGACGACCGCACAATCCGCACCGTTCTGACTCAGGCGCTGACGCGGGCCGGATGCAAGGTGCACGCAACGTCTTCGCTGACCACCCTGATGCGTTGGGTCGGCGAAGGCAAAGGCGACGTGGTGATCTCGGACGTTGTCATGCCTGATGGCAACGGTCTGGAAATGCTGCCGAAGATCGCAAAGGATCGCCCTGGATTGCCGGTTATCGTGATTTCCGCGCAAAACACGATCATGACCGCGATTCAGGCGGCTGAGGCTGACGCATATGACTATCTGCCCAAACCGTTTGACCTGCCGGATTTGATGAAACGCACGGCGCGGGCGCTGGATCAGAAGCAGCGCGCACAGCCGGAGCCCATACAGGCAGGTGGTGAGCGTCCGGATGAGCTGCCGCTGGTCGGCCGCACGCCAGTCATGCAGGCTTTGTATCGGTTGGTCGCCCGCGTGATGAACACCGACCTGCCGGTTATGATCTCGGGTGAAAGCGGAACGGGTAAGTCGCTGATTGCCCGGGCAATTCACGACTTTTCGGACCGGCGTACATTACCCTTTGTCACAGTCACCGCAGCCGACCTAAGCGATCTGGAGGGCCCGGCCCGCGTGATGGCGCGGGTGCGTGGCGGTACGCTGCTGATAGATGAAATCGCGGATATCGGCGATGAAATTCAAGCCCGCGTGGTGCGTATGATGGATACGCCCGGCGATCATGTTCCGCGTTTCATGGCAACCAGCCAGACAAACTTGACCGATGGAATGGAAAACGGCCGTATCCGTCAGGACCTGTACTATCGTTTGTGCGGGGCAACGATCCACGTGCCCTCGTTGCGTGAAAGGGTCGACGATATTCAACTGCTGGCCGAACATTTCCTGGCCCGGGAAGAGAAGGAAAGCGGAAACAAGCGGTGGCTCAGCCCGGAAGCGGTTGAGTTGGTGCGGCGCTATTCATGGCCAGGGAACGTCCGGCAACTGGAAAACGCCGTTCGCCGTTTGGGGCTGACCAGCCGGGCAGATGAGATTTCGAAGGCCGAGGTGGAAATGGTGTTGGGCAGCCAGCCCGAGGCTGCGCCTGTTCTGAGCGGCGGCGAACGCGAGAAGCTTTCAACCTCGGTCGAGCGTCACCTGCGACGGTATTTCGATCTGCACGGCAATATTTTGCCGCCGCCGGGCCTTTATCAGCGGATTTTGCGTGAGGTTGAGGCCCCGCTGATCGAAATCGCACTGGATGCAACTGGTGGGAACCAGGCAAAATGTGCTGATTTACTGGGGATTAACCGAAATACGCTGCGAAAAAAGATTACAGATCTCGATATACAGGTGACACGGCGCCGCAAGCTGATGTAATATCGCCACACAAACCGTGGCATCCCGGCATCTGTCGGGAAAAGATCACGATATATGGCGGTAAGCCGCACAAGCGGCACATCAGGATGAGGGCAGACGGTGGCAACCCGAGCACAGAGCGGGATGATCCCATCGATTGGTCGATGGCGTAAATCACGGAAACTGCGCAATTTCGGCACCTTTGGGCTGGTCCTCATGGGGCCTGTTCTGGCGCTTGCCACATACCTCGTCATTGGTCCTTTTGACCTAGGTGCGACCGCGCCGACATTGCGGCTGATTCTGCTGGCCGATCTTGTCTATGTTTTGGTCGTTGCGGCTTTGGTGCTCAGTCAGTTGGGCAGCCTGATTGCGGCAAGGCGGGCCAAGTCGGCAGGCTCGCGCCTGCATTTGCGCCTGATCGGGGCGTTTACGCTGCTTGCGCTGGTTCCGACCGTTACGGTCGCCATTTTTGCTGGCCTGACCGTGAATATCGGTCTGGAAGGCTGGTTTTCGGATCGCGTGCGCCAGGTTGTCGGGTCTTCCCTTACGGCGGCAGAGGCTTATGAGCAGGAACATCGCAGCGGTCTGACGCAGGACGCAACCGTCCTAGCGCGGTTCCTGAACAATGCACGCTCAGTGGAATTTTACATTTCTGATGCCGAACTGCGTGAGGTTCTGGCGCAGGGGCAGGCCCGGATTCAGCGCGGATTGCGCGAGGCCTATGTCATCGACGGCACGGGCGAAATCCGGTCGCGCGGGGATCGATCCTATCTGTTCAACTACGAGGCGCCTACAGCGGAACAGATGACCGAAGCGGCAGATAAGGGGCTGCTGATCATTGCCGACTGGCCGAATAATGAATTCCGTGCGCTGGTGCCGCTTACTGCCTATCTGGACCGTTACCTGTATGTCAGCCGCGAGGTGGATGGGCAGTTGTTGACACTGCTGGATGACACCAAGGAAACGGCACAGTTTTATCAACAATTGGAGAGTGAACGGGGCAGGGTGCTGTTCGAGTTCGGCCTGCTGTATCTCGGCTTTGCGCTGATCCTGATCCTGGCTGCGATGTCGCTGGGGATGTGGTTTGCCGAACGCCTGTCGCGCCCGGTAGGACGTTTGACCACGGCGGCGCAGCGGGTCGGCGCCGGAGACTTGAGCGTTCAGGTGATCGAAGAGGCCAGCGACGACGAAATCGCGATGTTGGGCCGATATTTCAACCAGATGACCCGACAACTCAAGGGGCAGCGGGACACGCTGCTGGAAAACACCCAGCAAATCGAAAGCAGGCGTCGCCTGTTTGATTCCGTGCTCAGTTCGGTCACGTCCGGTGTTGTCGGCGTGGATCCCGATGGGTGCGTTACCTTCGTCAACCGTTCGGCTGAACGCTTGCTGGACTGGTCGCGGGGCGAAGAACACCTGGCTATCGGCATTGCGGTTCCCGAGTTTCTGCCTTTGTTTGAGAGCCTCAAGGACAGCGGGCAAGAAGCCGTTCAGGGCGAGATCAAGGTCACACGCAAGGGGCGGCTGGAGAACCTGCTGGTCCGCATGGCCATCCGTCGCGGAGAGGATGGCGGGCTGGAAGGCTATGTGGTTGCCTTTGATGATGTAACCGATCTGGTCAGCGCGCAGCGAATGGCAGCGTGGGGTGACGTGGCCCGCCGTATTGCACATGAAATCAAGAACCCATTGACGCCGATCCAACTCAGCGCAGAGCGCATCAAGCGCAAGTTTGCCCGCAAACTGGATGAGGAAGACAGTGGCAGCCTTGAATCGATGACCGGTGTCATCGTGCGGCAAACAAACGATCTGCGGCGTATCGTGGACGAGTTTTCCAAGTTCGCGCGGATGCCCGAACCCGTTCGCCGCGAAGAGGACTTAGTCGAACTGGTGCGCGAAGCCGTTCTTTTGCAGCAGGCGGGACAGCCGGACGTACAGATTGACGCTGACCTGCCGCAGCAGCCAATCATGGCGGATGTAGATGCGACCATGCTCAACCAAGCGTTGACCAACCTGATTAAGAATGCCGGAGAAGCTATTGTTACCTTAAAAGAAAAAGGGACCACGGAAAACCTGAAACCACAGATCAAGGTGGCTCTTTCAAGCGATGATGCAGGTACAGTCATCACCATTGCAGACAATGGGATCGGTCTGCCGGAGGACCGGGCGCGTTTGTTTGAACCTTATGTAACGACACGCGACGAAGGGACCGGATTGGGCCTTCCGATTGTCAAGAAAATCATAGAAGAGCACGGCGGCGCGCTGACCCTTGAGGACGCGCCGGTATTTGACGGACAGGGCCATTTTGGCGCAATGGCTGTGATCCGTTTGCCTGGGGTAAGTATGTCCCCAACCGTTGCGCCACAGAAGCAGGCAATTAGAACCAACAAACTGAAAGCAGGCCAAAGATGAGCGACATTCTGATCGTAGATGACGAGCGCGATATTCGCGAGCTGGTGTCCGACATTCTGGAGGACGAAGGCTATTCAACCCGGCTGGCAGCCAACTCGGACGAGTGCATGGCGTCGATCAATTCCGAACCGCCGGGTCTGTTGATTCTGGATATCTGGCTGAAAGACAGCCGCATGGACGGGATCGATATTCTCAAGGCGGTAAAGCGTGATAACCCGGATGTGCCGGTGGTGATTATTTCCGGCCACGGCAACATTGAAATCGCTGTAGCGGCCATCAAACAGGGTGCTTACGACTTTATCGAGAAGCCCTTTAACATTGACCAGTTGATGGTGGTGATCCGCCGCGCGATGGAGACGTCTCGTCTGCGGCGCGAGAACGCGTCCCTGAAGCGGAAAGAGGTCAACAACTCGGATATGATCGGCAAATCCGCGTCGTTCCGGGCCATGCAGGGGCAGTTGGACAAGGTGACCAAATCAAACGGTCGCGTCATGTTGCGCGGGCCTGCGGGTTCTGGCAAGGAAATCGCTGCGCGTTATATCCATGCCCACTCCAACCGTGCGAACGCTCCGTTCGTGACCGTCAACTGCGCCGGGATTGAGCCTGAGCGTGTGGAAGAAGTTCTGTTTGGTCGGGAATCAGCCGAACGCGGCGTGGAATCTGGATTGCTGGAAGAAGCCCACGGCGGCGTGGTCTATTTTGATGAAGTGTCCGACATGCCATTGGGTACACAGTCCAAAATCCTGCGTGTGCTGGTGGATCAGCAATTCCAGCGCGTGGGTGGCTCGGACAAAGTGCGCGTGGACCTTCGGGTGATCTCATCAACCAACAAGGATCTTGATGATGAAATCGCGGCCGAACGTTTCCGGGAAGAGCTGTATCACCGCCTGAATGTGGTACCGATCACCGTTCCCTCACTCGAGGACCGGCGCGAGGATATTCCGGTTCTGGCCCAACATTTCATTGAAATGTGTAATGAAACCCAAGGGTTGCCCATGCGGGAGCTGTCGGAAGAGGCTGTCGCTTTGCTTCAGACCATGACCTGGCCGGGTAACGTGCGTCAGCTGAAGAACCTGATCGAACGTGTTTTGATCCTGGGTGACGGCACCGGCCCGATTGAAGCGCGCGAGCTGCCAAACGAAGAAGACAAGGCCGAAGAGTCGGGCCGCGTTGTCTTGTCGGGTGCGCTGGCCACTTTGCCGCTGCGCGAGGCCCGCGAAGCGTTCGAGCGAGAATATCTGCTGACCCAGATCAACCGCTTTGGCGGCAATATCAGCCGCACCGCCAGCTTTGTCGGCATGGAACGCAGTGCGCTGCATCGCAAGTTAAAGTCGCTGGGTGTTGTGACCTCGAACAAATCCGGTGCGCGGGTCGCGCAAATCGACGAACCTGAACCGGCGGAATGAGTCTGGGGTCATAGTTCACGGGCAGATGGATGTGTAGAACTGATGGCGAGAACGGTGAACTCTGATCTGTCTGGCCGGTTCGTCGAAGGCTACCCGGCTTTTGGCAGGCGGTTAAAGCGACTTCGACGGTCGATCGGATTGAAACAAGCTGCGCTGGCCGAGGTTCTGCAGGTCGATCAGACCACGGTTTCCAGATGGGAGAACGGGGTTCAGCTTCCAACGCCTGATCAACAACACTCGGTGTTTGCTGCGCTGGCTCCTTTCAGGGCGGATGACAACGCGTTAAGACGGCTTGTCGTGAACTCGGCCGACTGCATCCATCTGGTTGAGGAGGCCAGCCACATGTGCCTGGCCTATTCCCGCCGGCGGGCGCAGGACTGGAAAACCTCCCAACGGGCACTGCTTGGCGTATCCCTCTGGCAATTTGCGACGGACGAAATCCGCCAGGCTGAGGCCGAGCTACAGGACGAGGGATGGTGGGATTTGCAAGCGCCCAACCCCAAGTCGTTTGTAACCTCCGAAGCGCGGCACGACCGTATCCGGATCAGTGCAGGACAGATCACCTGGGAACGGTTGTACCTGTCGGATGGAACGCCAGTCCGGCTGGTCAGTGGGGCACGGTCGGGACGCGCATAATTTATGCGTATTCCTGTGCGGTCGGGTGCAGTAGAACCGGCTTATGCCCCATCCATTACGCATCTTGTTACAGGTTTTGTTGCTTTGGCTTGCCGGGCTAGGTGCGGCGACCCAATTCGCCAAAATTGCGGTTCCTTTTGCTCAGGTCGCAGCCCTCTATCCTGCGCACGCGGACAAGATTGGCTGGCTTTTGTCAGTCATCAGCCTGATTGGCGCGATTCTTGGTGCATTGTCCGGCGCGATAGCCGGGCGGGTTGGGCCTGTCCGGCTGCTGATGTTTGGCTTGATCCTTGGCGGGGCGGTGTCCCTGTTTCAGGCCAGTATCCCCGGTTTGGGCCTGATGCTGGTCAGCCGCGTTGTCGAAGGGGTCTCTCATCTGGCCATCGTTGTCGCAGCACCAACACTGATTGCGCAAATCACGATTGGAAAATGGCGCAACGCGGCAATGGTTTTGTGGAGCAGTTTCTTTGGTGTCGCCTTTGCCCTGAACGCATGGCTTGGGCTTCCATTGATCTCTCGGGTCGGGCTTCCGGTTTATTTTGCTACCCATGGTGTGCTGATGTTTCTGATCGCCGGCTTGATCGTGTCTTTCCGTCCCAACAGTGCGTCGGCTTTGGCGAACAATCCTTCTTGGAACGTTCGAACACTGATTGACATACACGTAGAGACCTATCGTTCTGCGTTTGTGTCGGCCCCGGCGCTCGGGTGGTTCTTTTACACGCTGACCTTTGTCTCGTTGCTGGCCATTCTTCCGGGAAGATTGCCGGAAGATGTCAGTGCGATGATTGCGGGTCTGATGCCGTTGGCCGGGATCGTGATTTCCTGGCTTACCGTCCCAGTGTTGCTGAACGTTTGTTCTGCTGTTTTTGTTGTTACCCTCGGTTTCGGGCTGTCTATCCTTACGATAGGCGCGCTGTTTCTTGGTGCCCCGTTGCCCGTTGTCTGCGTTGCGCTTTTTGCGGTGCTGGGGCTTGTTCAGGGCGGCAGTTTTGCAGCGGTGCCGCAGTTGAACTCGACACCCGAAAGCCAGGCGCTGAGCTATGGTGCGATGGCGCAGATGGGGAATGCGGGTAACCTATTGGGCACACCTGTTTTGCTTGCAATACTGTGGCGGACCAGTGAAGCAGGCATGTTGATTGCCGTGGTAGGGTTCTATGCTGTTGCCATGGCGCTGCATTTGTGGCTTGCCGCGCGGCGCAAACGTGCTTGAACCGGACTGGAATGATCAATCGCGCGGTACCGTGGTTTTGCTTACCCGGCTTGCCCCGGAGTGATGATCTGAAACGACCCGTCATCGAATTTCACAAAGCATGAGGCACTGTTGAGGGGCGGCAATGTTGTTGTTCGCGCCAATGGTACCCGCGATTTCACATTTTGCTTGCAGGGCGGCAAACTGACAGGGCGAAATCCCTTTTCGGCCATGCATTGCGCCTCAACCGTGTTTCGCAGACCCTGATTCACATCGACGGTATAGACCCTGCCGGGCTGCCACCAGCCCGGGGATTGATAGCAACGACCTCTGCCGTCGCAATATGTGCGCCCGGGCCAATAAGTCGGCGGGCTTTGGCGGATCTGATTGGCAACCGGCACCTCTTTGACCGCCCTAAGCTGGCACTTGGTGGTCTCTTTTTGCAGACGTGACACGGTTTCACCCTCGCGATAATAAAGCGAGAGCGGCCCGCACGAGGACAGCACCATCAGCGGCACAAGCATAGGAAACAGCGTTTTCATATGCTTATCTTGCCGCAGCTGATCAGCGATGACAATTCAATTGACCGCTTTGGGGGCATCTGTCATTCAATCCTTTCAGGCAGAAGGGCCAGAAACATGAAGGTCATTATTTGCGGCGCGGGTCAGGTCGGCTGGCAGATTGCGCGGCACCTTTCGGGTGAATTGAACGACGTCACCGTTGTCGACAACAATCCCGACCTGGTTCGGCGGGCGACCGAAACGCTGGACGTGCAGGGGATCGCCGGGTTTGCAAGTTATCCCGATGTGCTTGAAAGGGCAGGCGCGCGCGATGCGGACATGATTATCGCTGCGACCCATTCGGATGAAGTGAACATGGTCACTTGCCAAATGGCGCATTCGGTCTTTTCGATCCAGCGCAAGATCGCGCGACTGCGGTCAAAATCCTATCTTGAAGCGATCCACTCGGACCTTTACCGGCGCGATCATCTGCCGATTGATGTGGTGATCAGCCCAGAACGCGAAGTGGCCGCAGCCGCGATGCGCCGCCTGTCGGCCCCGTCCGCCTTCGACACCGAGATTTTCATGGACGGCAAGGCGCAGCTTTTGGGTATTCGCGTGGATGAAGACTGCCCGATTGTGAACACACCCTTGCGGCAATTGACCGATTTGTTCTCGACGCTCAGTTCGATCGTAGTCGGGGTGCGTCGCGATGGCACGCTTTTTGCACCAGAATCCGAGGATCAGTTGTTTGTAGGCGATGAATGCTACGTCTTTACCAATGTAAAAGACGTGGATCGCACCATGGAAGTGTTTGGCAAGACCCAAAAGCGTCAGGATCGTGTGGTGATCGTGGGCGGGGGCAATGTCGGGCTTGAAGTGGCACGAACTCTGGAAGAACAAAAGAGCCGCGTGCGCGCCAAGATTGTCGAGCGGGATCGGCGGTGTGCCGAGATCGCCGCCGAGGCGCTGGAACGAACGATTGTGCTGCACGGTGATGGTCTGGATGCCGGTTTGTTGAGCGAGGCCGGTATCGAAAGGGCGGATGCAATGCTGGCGGTTACGGATGATGACCGCACGAACATGCTGGCCGCTGTACGCGCCAAGTCCGAGGGTTGTGCCCTGGCGATCGCTTTGATCAATGATCCCAGTATGGTGGCCCTGATGGGACCTTTGGGGATTGATGCGTATATCAATCCGCGCGCAACCACCGTCAGTTCGATCTTGCGCCACATCCGTCATGGCCGGGTGCGACAGGTCTACTCGATCGGAGATGCTGAGGCCGAAGTGATCGAGGCTGAGGTTCTGTCAACCTCTCCCATGGCGGGTCAAAGGCTGCGCGACATCGATTTTCCCGAGGGCGTACTGGTGGGGGCCGTGCGCAAAGGAGATGAGGTTATGCGACCGACGGGCAGCCTCAGGATCGATGAAAAGGATGTCGTCGCGATCTTTGCCATGGCCAACGACGTGCCTGAGGTCGAACGCCTGATGCAGGTTTCAATCGATTTCTTCTGATGGCGCATGCGGGGATACAACAGATCGGGCTATTGCGGCGGTTGCCGCTGTTTCTTCTGATCTGGGCTATTGCGTCACTGGCCATGTGGATTCCGGCAGTTTACGCGCTGGCGCTGGATGATCACGATACATCCCGGTCGTTTTTGTATTCCGGTATCATTGGGTTGTTTCTGGTCGTCAGTGTCGCACTGGCCTCGTCCAACCGTGTGCCAAGGCGCGGAACATTGGGGCAATTGGCGGTGATGCTTGCATGTTTCACCATTCTTCCCGTCTTTCTTGCAATTCCATTTCACGATGCGCTGGGAACGACCACATTCCTGAACGCCTATTTTGACATGGTCAGTGCCCTGACAACCACGGGGGCAGATCTGTTTCCGGATCCAGACCGCCTGACGGCACCGCTGCACCTGTGGCGCGCCTTGGTTGGATGGATGGGCGGTTTGCTGATGTGGATTGCCGCCGCGGCAATCCTTGCGCCTTTGTCGCTGGGTGGGTTCGAGGTCACGGCCCGCGGTCAGCCGGGTCGCCCGGTATCGGGTGTTGCGCAAAGCGAACGCGTTGATCCGCGCGGTCGACTGCTCCGTGTGGCAAAGGGACTGACCCCGGTCTATGCCGGGTTGACGGCCGTGATCTGGATCCTTCTTCTGATCGCAGGCGAAACCGGATTGACAGCCGTTTGTCACGCAATGTCGGTCATGGCGACGTCCGGAATTTCTCCGGTGGGCGGCATGGAAGGCGCGCAGGCGGGCTTCACGGGTGAGGCGATCCTGTTTTTGTTCCTGTTCTTTGCCCTTTCGCGCCTGACGTTTTCGACCGACACGGCAACGTCCGGTTATTCCCGCCTGGATACGGACCCGGAGTTTCGCATTGGCCTGATGATTGTTCTGGCCGTTGCAGCGCTACTGTTCTTTCGCGTTATTGCAGGCGTTACGGAAATCGGCAGGCAAATTGAACCTTTGCAGGCATTGCAGGTCATTTGGGGTATGCTGTTCACTGTTCTGGCTTTCCTGACAACAGCAGGGTTTGAAAGCGCAAACTGGGATGACGCGCAGCAACTGTCGGGCCTGGGAACGCCCGGATTGTTGCTGATGGGGCTGGCCCTGATCGGTGGCGGGGTTGCGACCACGGCTGGCGGCGTGAAATTACTGCGGGTCTTTGCACTGTACCTGAACGGTGCGCGCGAGATCGACCGGTTGATCTATCCCTCGTCGGTCAGCGGGGTTGGAGGCGGCAACCGACGCATTCAAAGGGACGGCGCGTTTATCGCCTGGATATTTCTGATGCTCTTCGCGCTGACATTGGCAGTGTTCAACGTTTTGCTGGCCGCGATGGGGGCCGGGTTCGAACAGGCCATGGTGCTCAGTGTCGCGACACTCAGCACAACAGGTCCACTGATTGAATTGGCTACTGACGTGCCGATCCGGGTGATCGACCTGTCCGCAGGGGCCAAGCTGACGCTGTGCGCGGCGATGGTCATTGGTCGGCTCGAGACGCTTGCGATCATCGCCCTGATCACCCCTTCGCTGTGGCGGGATTGAACCGGTTGGATCCCGTCGTCTTTAGTGCTTAATTTTTCGTCTGGAATATCTTACCGCGGCACTCCATACTTACCGGGAGGGAGCGCGTTGGTCCGCAACGCGTAGCAAGAACAATGGCGAGATTATCAAAATATGGCTTCGGACAGACAGAATCTTCAGGATGCTTTCCTGAACAATGTACGGAAAGCTAAGGTTCCGGTTACAATTTTCCTGATCAATGGCGTGAAATTGCAGGGTGTGATCACCTGGTTCGACAATTTCTGTGTATTGTTGCGCCGCGACGGACAGTCGCAGCTGGTGTACAAACACGCGATATCAACCATCATGCCATCTCAGCCGATCAACCTGTATGAGGGCGAAGACGCCTCTTGATGGAACATGACCGGACGCGCACCCGGGCCTGGGTGCTGCATCCCGAAATCAAATCAGATGAACAGCGCCGCGTTCCTGAACCAGCGCTGGCCGAGGCGGTTGCGCTGGCTGCTGCTTTGCCCGATCTGGATGTGATCGGGTCTGAAATCGTACGCCTGCAACGTGCCCAACCCGGCTATTTGTTTGGCAGTGGCAAGATCGAAGAACTGGGTGAGCGGCTTCGTGAAAACGAGGTTGAACTGGTTCTGATCGATGGACCGGTAACACCGGTTCAGCAGCGCAATCTGGAAAAGGCATGGAAGGTCAAGATCCTCGACCGGACCGGGCTGATCCTTGAGATTTTCAGCGACCGTGCGCGCACCCGTGAAGGGGTGTTGCAGGTCGAAATGGCTGCGCTCAGCTATCAGCGGACACGGCTGGTGCGGGCCTGGACCCACCTTGAACGTCAGCGTGGCGGTTTGGGATTTGTCGGCGGACCCGGCGAGACCCAGATTGAAGCCGACCGCCGCGCCATTGATGAACAACTGGTGCGTCTGCGTCGCCAATTGCAGAAAGTGGTCAAGACCCGCACGTTGCACCGTGCCGCGCGGGCCAAGGTGCCATATCCAATCGTTGCATTGGTTGGATATACCAATGCCGGGAAATCTACTCTGTTCAATCGGCTGACCGGGGCCGAAGTGTTGGCCAAGGACATGCTGTTTGCCACGCTGGACCCTACCATGCGCCGCGTGCAACTGCCCGATGGCCCGGAAGTTATCCTGTCGGATACGGTGGGTTTTATCTCGAACCTGCCGACCGAGCTTGTGGCGTCTTTTCGGGCCACGCTTGAAGAAGTGTTGGGCGCTGATCTGATTGTTCATGTGCGTGATATCAGCCATGAAGAAACCGAAGCACAGGCGCAGGATGTCGAAGCAATCCTGACCTCGCTTGGTGTCGACGAAGAACGTCCCCGGCTTGAGGTTTGGAACAAGACTGACTTGCTGAGCACCGAAGAAAAAAATGCCACATTGGCGAGGGCGGATCGCGATCCGGCCATATTTGCCATTTCGGCGGTTACCGGCGAAGGCGTGATCCCTTTGCTGTCCGAGATTGCGGCAATCCTGCAAGGGGCCCGGCACGAGGTTGTTCTGAACCTGACCTTTGCGGAAGGGAACAAGCGGGCGTGGTTGTTCCGGCAGGATGTTGTACAATCCGAAAAGCAGAGCGAAGACGGGTTCCGCATCACTGTCCTTTGGACGGATAAGCAGGCCGCCCAATTCGACACACTATAGAAACAGCGAAATGGCGGAACATGACTGATAAATCGGATCAAAGAATATTTCTGACCGGATTTATTGATGTTCCAGCGGACCGTCTGGACGATGTGCGCGCCGCTCTGCCCATGCATATCGCCCTAACAAAGGCGGAAGAGGGTTGCCTGTCGTTCGACATTGTCGAGGACCAGATCACACCCGGACGGTTCACTGTATCAGAGGTTTTTGTGAATCAGCAGGCCTTTGATGTGCATCAGCAGCGGACGAAGGCATCCGAGTGGTTTCTGATTACACTGGGAATACCGCGGAGTTACAATATTGAAACCGCTGGCAAAAAGACGACCTAAGTCACGTGCCTTCAAGTTGTCGCTGTAAGTCATCGGTGTCGAACCAGCCGACTGATGACTGTACAAGATGATCGGGCGCAAGTTCCCATTCATCCCAGCCACGCGCGATAACATGGTTGCCAGTCTGAGCATGATGCCCCTCACGTGTCCAGACAAACAGGGCGTGAGAGCCAGCCCATCGCATCATGTCGCACCGCACTTCCAGATCCGGAAAATCGGAATAGACTTCTCGGGCCATTTCGGCAATCGCGGCACGCCCTTCGACAGGCTCACCCCGGTTGGTTGTGATCCGACCGTCCTGCGTGTAAAAACTGGCAACGGCATCGGCGTCACCTGAACTCCAGGCAATTGCGTAATCCCGGGCAAGGTTGTTCAGAGTATCCCGAATGCTGGCCATAGTTTCCCCCTGGTCCGAAACAGTTCGCCCGGTGATGGTAGGCGAAACTGCCGCATGGCGTCCACGGTCCGGGCAAAAAGGGGCGGGGAGTCGCCGAAACCCTGATGCTTAACGTGGGATCAGATTGGTCACTCCGACAGCAGCGGCGCGGGCAAGGTCAAGGTCCAGCGACATGGGAATATATTCGCCACGCCGCCACAGCTGCGCCTGATCATCGTAATAGCGCGACAGGAAATGGCCCGATTGGCCGGTAGCCGTGATAAAGACCGAACTGTTGGGATCAGCAAAGTCATACACACCGCGATAGCCCGCCCCGTGCACGTTCTGAAACGGGTCGAGCCCTTCGCCCGACGTGCGCCCGCGCAGCAAGGTGTTGTCGCCGCCACTGGTCGATTGGCGAATGTTCACAAAATACCGAAGTATAGGCACGTTCCCCAGAACCGGGTGGTCGTGGGTTGCCTGATGGGCATCACCCCAGCGCAGGGATTCCAGTGCGCTGCCGTAGCGTTCGGTGATCCAGATCAGCGCGTCATCCAGCGCAAGTCGTGCCATTTCGGTACAGGTTTCAACCGGCGCGCTTTGTCGTACATCGCACCAGACACCGGCGCCATCAATGTCACGATAGACCCGTTCGATGAACAGGGGCTCGACGTGTTTGAATTCGCTGGCCAGCGGCCCAAGCTCGTCCGAAATCAGGCGGATCTGAAGCGCCCGCACCCAGGCTGCATAGATCAGCGGTTCGGGCAGGTGCTCGTTCATCTCGCCGTTCCAGTCCGCCAGCAGCGACAGCGCAATCTGGCGCTGTCGTTCGGGCGTCCCTTCAGGGGCCGAGGCACCGGTGTACCAAAGGTCAGCACCGATCAGCGGCAGCAGAGAGCGCGCGGTGAAACTGACCGTATCCAGTTGCGCCTCAATGAAACTGTCGCGGGTATGTACCTCACGCGATTGCATCAGGCGTTCCCAGCGATGTACGCGCTGAGTGTCACCCCACTCGTAGGACACATGATCCGGGAACGGGCGGTCGATGATCTTGTTGTTGGTGTTGCCCAGAACGCCACCGGCAGGGGCCACGAATTCCGGGTTGTTGGAGTAGGGCAGGCGGCCTTGCCAGCGGTTTGCTTCGATCCAGCCGGGTGTCGGAATGCGTCCGCGGCTTTGGTTTTGCAGATCACGCCGGGGCATGGCGCCAATCAGTTTCATCCCTATCGTCGTTTTGTCGACCAGTGACAGGTTCTGCGAAGGCGCAATGAATTGCTGCGCCACGGTTATGGCGTCCTGCACCTTGTCCGCGTTCATCAGGGCCATGGACGCCGTCATCGAAGTGTCTTGCGGGCTGAGCGCAGTCCAGGACAAAGACGCGACATGGCCTGGCGGTGTGATAGTTTCCAGCTTGTAATCCGTACCGGGCAAAACCGGCCCGTTTTCAGTCCAGCGCAACGTCAATGTAACCGGAGCTTCCCCTTTGATTTCAATGATCGAAGGACGGGTCTGGAACTCCTTATAGCCATCCGGGGTCAGGTATTCTTCGGGGTTGTCCGGATTCAGCTGCTCAATATGAATGTCCTGATCGTCAAGATAGGACGACGTCACCCCCCAACCCAAACGGTCACTGCGGCCGGTCATGATTGCGGGAATACCTGGGATCGAGGCCCCAATGACGCTTCCCTTTGCCAGACCAAGATGCGCCAGATACCACACGCCGGGTGCTGTGAAGCCCAGATGTGGGTCGTTGGCCAGCAACGTCCCACCGCTTGCCGAGCGCGAAGGCGCAGCAGTCCAGGCGTTTGATGCCCCCGCCAGCCCGCGTTTGGGAAGAGGTGACAGAGGCGTTTCGGGAAAACTTATACCAGCGGCATAGCGCGGCAGGTTGGGAAACAGCGAAGCGTATTCAGGCAGCGCAGCAATGCCGGGGCCGGGAACATCGGGCAGAATGTCTGCCAGTCTGTCAGGGTTGCTTAGCATCAAAGACGTACGCGCCCGCAGAACCTCGTCTGTCAGGTGACCGGACAGTTGCAGTGCCATAAGCTTGATCACGGCAATACTGTCGCCCGGTTGCCAGGGCGAGACGGGTGCATTGAACAGGAACATCTCAGGCGCGCCGCGCCCCAATGCCTCGTCGTTGATCTCGGTCAGGCGTGCGTTGACCCCGGCCGCATAAGCACGAAGGGCGGCCTTGGTATAGTCGTCCTGTACCTCGACCGAGCGATGGGCAAGGCCGTACAGATCCAGCCGGCGCAGCAGCTTGTCAACGCGCAGGGTGCGCGGTCCAAAGATCTCGGACAAGCGGCCCTGTGCAGTGCGGCGCATGACTGTCATCTGCCACAACCGATCCTGCGCGTGGGCATATCCAAGACCGAAAAACACATCCGGGTCATTTTGGGCCAGAATGTGCGGCACATTGGCGGTGTCGCGCACGATCTCAACCGGAGCGGTCAACCCGTTGACTTCGAGTGTCTGGTCATAATCCGGCAGGGATTGGCTGGCCAGAAAATAGACAAGGCCCATTGCGGCGAGGATCAGCATGATCAGACCCGACACGATGCGCACCAGCCAGCGGAAAACAAGACCCATTACTGCCCCAAATTCTAGTACATGAAGGTTGCGCGGAGATTAGTGGATGGCGGGTCCAACCGAAAGAGGAACGCGGCAAGAACCTGTGCGGAAAGGATGAAAACAAACACCCCACCGCAGCATTCCGCCGTGATGGGGTTCGTCGGAAGAAGTGGGATGCCCGAATTATGGAATAATGCGGGTATATTTCGTGCCTTCCACGGTCGCACCGATCTGAAGCCCAGCCTGTCCGAAAATGGCAGCCAGAACGGGCGAGCGCAGTGTCGTTGTGTCTGTCGACAGGGAATCGCCCTGATCGCTGACCACATAGCCAATATCCGCTCCGGCTGTCCAACCACTGGAACGACGGAAGTCGTTTAGGGCGTCTTCGGTCATGAAAAACAGAACATGCGCATATTGCTGCGCACCGATCTGTAGCCCGGCCGTGCCCTTGACGGCCGAGTAAAAGTCAACTGTTGCACCGTTGATGCGCAGCGCGCCGCGACCGTAACCGCCACCGAACACGAAACCGGCTTCGGTAATCAGCGGCATGACCAGCATGCCGTTGGCCTTGTTCGCAATCTCAACCGTATTGGGATAGCGGCTGTACATCTCGGTCAGGGTGGCGTCGACACGGGCGTCGATTGTTGCTGCGTTGGAATTGCCGACACCGTTGCCGCAGGCGGCGGTCAAGCTCAGACCTGCCATGCCCAAGGCAAAGCCGCGACGATTCAGTCGGGGGGAGTTGGAACTGCTCATGGTTTTATATCTCTGTAACTGTGCCTGATATGCCGGGTGATCCCGGTCTTGGCGGCAAGGATACGCCGATCAGGGCGATGTGTCACGGGAAAGCTGCCCGTTCAGGCAATCTTATCGGCGAAATATCGCGAAACTTGCGGGCTTTATCCCTGCAGAATGCGTGCAACCTGAGGAGAGAAATAGGTCAGAATTCCGTCGCATCCGGCGCGTTTGAAGGCCAGAAGGCTTTCCAGCATCACCTTCTCGCCATCGATCCAACCGTTTTGGGCTGCGGCCTGAATCATCGCGTATTCGCCCGATACCTGATAGGCATATGTCGGCGCACCGAAACTGTCTTTCACGCGGCGGCAGATATCCAGATAAGGCATGCCCGGCTTGATCATCACCATATCCGCGCCTTCAGTCAGGTCGCGTTCGATCAGGCGCAAGGCCTCGTCCGAGTTTGCGGGGTCCATCTGGTAGGTCTTCTTGTCGCCCGTCAGGGCCCCCGATGCACCGACCGCATCGCGGAAGGGGCCATAAAACGCACTGGCGTATTTTGCGGCATAGCTGAGGATCGTCACGTTGTGATGGCCTGCACCTTCCAGCGCGCGACGCATCTCCCCGATCCGGCCGTCCATCATGTCCGACGGGCCGATGATATCCGCACCGGCGTCGGCTTGTGCCAGCGTCATCTTTACCAGTGCCTCGACGGTCTGGTCGTTCACGATTTCTCCCTCAACGACATATCCGTCGTGGCCGTTGATGTTATACGGGTCAAGTGCCACATCCGTCATTACAGCAATGTCCGGAGCCGCCGCCTTGATTGCCCGAATGGCCCGGTTTGACAGGTTGTCGGGGTTCCATGCCTCGGCGCAGTCTTCGGTTTTCAGCGCAGGGTCGGTATAGGGAAAGAGGCAAATCGCAGGAATCCCAAGGGCCTGGGCCTCGACTGCCGCTTTGGCAATCAGGTCAACCGATCTGCGAACCACACCAGGCATCGAAGGCACGGGCTCTTCAATACCTTCGCCATCGCGCACGAAAACCGGCCAGATCAGGTCATCCGTTGTCAGCGTGTTCTCACGCACCAGCGCACGAATTGCCTGTGATTGACGGGCGCGGCGAAAGCGGGTCATGGGAAATGGGGCAATGGTCGGTTTCATGGCGCGTTCTCCTTGAACATTCGTGCATTGGGTGGCATGAATTCACAAAGGTCTCAAGGGTATCAATGGACGCGCGCCTAGATGGAACCCCCCTGAGTAGTGCGAATAAAGGGTTGGGTTTGGACTGGTACTCTTCGATCTTTGAACTCATCGACATGCGCAGCTTTTCGAATCTGTGGTTCTGGATCGTACTGGCGGTACTCTGGTCGTCGGCCAGCCACTGGGTGATGGGCATCCCGTACGATCTGGTTGTCCGCGCCCGCCGGATCGGAGGTCAGGTCGAAACCGATCTGCTCGACATCGTTCGCATCCATACAAACCGGATTCTGTTGATTGTCGACATGTCTGGAACCATCCTTCTGGCGTTTGGATGTTTTCTGTTTACCGGGATGGCCACGCTTGGGTTCTATTATGATGTTGAGTTCGCGCAGGCCCTTTTTTTGCTTTTGTTCCCAATGACCTTGGTGCTTTTGGTGAACATTGCACACGCAAGGCGCCTCAGGCGGCAGGACTTGACGCTCGAAACTGTCTCTAAAACAATTTCCCGCTGCCGCCTGTACACCCAGATCATCGGTATGATCTCGATACTGGTCACTTCGCTCTGGGGCATGTATCAGAACCTTTCGATTGGCGTTCTGGGATAGAAGATTCTGAAAGGCGAGGCGATGAAGGCTCCGAACCACGTGACAGTTGGCGGTGCCCCCGAAGGGTTTGACGCGCAGCTGGTGCTGAACGAGATTGCCCGCAGCAAGGGGCCGGTGGCCCATGTCGCACGCGATGACAAGCGGATGGAAGCGATGCGTTCCGCACTGGCGTTCTTTGCGCCTCAGATGCCTGTCTTTGTGTTTCCGGGCTGGGATTGCCTTCCTTATGATCGGGTCTCGCCCAATGCGGATATCTCAGCGGCGCGCGTCGCCACACTGGCGGCGCTGGTTCACCAGATGCCCCAACAGTATGTATTGCTGACCACGCTGAACGCCGCGACCCAACGCGTCCCGGCACGAGAGGTATTGCGTGAGGCGGCGTTTACTGCCCGAGTTGGCCATCGCATAGATGAAACCGCTCTGCGAAACTTTCTGGTGCGTATGGGGTTCACACAAAGTCCAACGGTGATGGAACCCGGCGATTACGCCATCCGTGGCGGCATCATCGACATCTTCCCTCCGGGAGAGACGGGCCCGGTTCGGCTGGACCTGTTCGGCGACGTTCTGGACGGTGCGCGACGCTTTGATCCGGCGTCCCAGCGAACAACCGAAAAGCTGGACATCGTTGAACTTGCACCGGTGTCCGAAGTCATCCTGGACGAGGCCGCCATAACCCGGTTCCGCCAGAACTATCGCATTGAATTTGGTGCCGCCGGTACAGATGACCCATTGTATGAGGCCGTAAGCGCGGGCCGCAAACATCAGGGGATCGAACACTGGCTGCCGTTCTTCCACGAAAAACTGGAGACATTGTTCGACTATTTGCCGGATGCGGTGATCACTGTCGATGATCAGGTGACGCCCGCGCGTCTGGCGCGTTGGGATACGATTGCGGATCAGTACGAAACCCGGCGACTGGCGCTGGAAAACCGATCCCGCATGGACACGGTCTATAAACCCACACCTCCGGGGTTGTTGTATCTTGACGATACCGCCTGGGAGGCGGCGGTCGCGGATCGTCGGGTTTTGCAGTTCAGCCCGCTGCCGCAAGCCTCTGGCCCCGGTGTCATCGACGTGGGCGGACGCATCGGGCGCAACTTTGCACCGGAACGCCAGCAGGAAAGCATCAGCCTGTTCGGTGCTTTGGCCAGTCACATCACTGCAAAGCTCGACAAAGGCCCGGTGCTGATCGCCTCATATTCCGATGGCGCACGGGAACGCCTGACCGGCCTGATCGAAGACGAAGGGTTGGCCGAGGCGATACATGTGGCCAATGGCACCCGCATTGGAAAACGCGGCTTGCACCTTGCCGTCTGGGCGTTGGAGCACGGGTTCGAAACTCCTGATCTAACAGTGATCGCTGAACAGGATGTGCTGGGCGACCGGCTGATCCGTCAGCCCAAAAAGCGCCGCAAGGCTGAAAACTTTCTGACCGAAACCCAATCGCTCAGTCCTGGTGATCTGGTTGTACACGTGGATCACGGCATAGGTCGTTACATGGGAATGGAGGTCGTCACCGCAGCCGGTGCCGCCCATGAATGCCTGTTGCTGGAATATGCTGAACAGGCAAAGCTGTACCTGCCGGTCGAAAACATAGAACTGCTGTCGAAATACGGACATGACGAAGGTCTGCTGGACCGTTTGGGCGGTGGCGCATGGCAGGCAAAGAAGGCCAAGCTGAAAGAGCGCATCCGCGAGATGGCCGATAAGCTGATCCGCATCGCCGCTGAACGCGCGTTGCGCAAAGCCCCGGTCATGGATCCGCCGCCCCACGCGTGGGAGGAATTCAGCGCGCGATTCCCGTATCAGGAAACCGAAGACCAGTTGCGAGCGATCTCGGATGTGATGGAAGATATCCATTCCGGCGCACCAATGGATCGTCTGATCTGCGGTGACGTCGGCTTTGGCAAGACCGAGGTTGCCATGCGCGCCGCATTTGTCGCCGCCATGTCGGGCGTTCAGGTTGCGGTTGTAGCGCCCACGACCCTGCTGTCCCGCCAGCATGCCGCGAGTTTCAGAGAGCGCTTTCGGGGGTTCCCGCTGGAGGTGCGGCAATTGTCGCGCTTTGTTTCGTCAAAAGAAGCCCAGAAAACCCGTGACGGGCTGGCCCGCGGGACAGTGGACATTGTGATCGGAACGCACGCTCTTTTGGCCAAGAACATACGGTTCAACAATCTGGGGCTTTTGATCATCGACGAGGAACAGCATTTTGGCGTGGGACATAAGGAACGGCTGAAACAACTGCGCTCAGACATTCACGTGCTGACCCTGACCGCGACACCGATCCCGCGCACGCTGCAACTGTCGTTGACCGGCGTGCGCGACCTGTCGATTATCGGAACACCTCCAATCGACCGACTGGCGATCCGCACCTATGTCAGCGAGTTCGATGCCGTTACAATCCGAGAAGCGCTGCTGCGTGAACACTATCGTGGGGGGCAGAGTTTCTATGTAGTACCGCGCATCTCGGACCTGCCTGAGATCGAAGAATTTCTGAAAGATCAACTGCCTGAGCTCACTTATGTGGTCGCCCATGGCCAGATGGCAGCGGGTGAGCTCGATGATCGGATGAACGCGTTTTATGACGGGAAATTCGACGTGCTGCTGGCCACGACAATCGTCGAAAGCGGGCTGGATATTCCGACGGCGAATACGATGGTCGTGCACCGCGCGGACATGTTTGGCCTTGCGCAGCTCTATCAAATCCGGGGCAGGGTGGGGCGCTCGAAAACCCGTGCCTATGCTTACCTGACCACCAAACTGCGTCAGAAATTGACCGCTGCCGCCGAGAAACGCCTGCGTGTTCTGGGCTCGCTGGATACGTTGGGGGCCGGGTTCACTCTGGCCTCGCAGGACCTTGACATACGTGGTGCGGGCAACCTGTTGGGTGAAGAACAATCCGGCCAGATGCGCGATGTCGGCTACGAGCTTTACCAATCCATGCTGGAAGAGGCGATTGCCAAGATCAAAGCCGGCGAGATGGAGGGGCTGTCGGATGCGGACGATCAATGGGCCCCGCAGATCA
Organism: Ruegeria sp. BHSB056; assembly: GCF_059613305.1. Taxonomy (NCBI): domain Bacteria; kingdom Pseudomonadati; phylum Pseudomonadota; class Alphaproteobacteria; order Rhodobacterales; family Roseobacteraceae; genus Ruegeria; species Ruegeria sp. BHSB056. Next base: position 101,089 of record NZ_JBXWSG010000001.1, read on the forward strand.
ATCTGGGTGTGCCGGTTCTGATCCCCGAGAACTACGTGCCAGATCTGGATGTGCGCCTGGGGCTCTATCGCCGCCTGTCATCGCTGTCGACAAAAGTCGAACTGGAAGGCTTTGCTGCGGAATTGATCGACCGTTTTGGCAAATTGCCGAAAGAGGTGAATACCTTGATGCTGGTTGTGCGGATCAAGGCCATGTGTAAACGCGCCGGGATCGCAAAGCTTGACGGCGGGCCGAAAGGCGCGACCATCCAGTTTCACAATGACAAATTCGCCTCGCCGCAGGGACTGGTTGAGTTCATTCAGAAACAACGCGGTATGGCCAAGGTCAAAGACAACAAAATCGTCGTGCGCCGGGACTGGAAAAAGGACAGCGACAAGATCAAAGGGGCTTTTGCAATTGCCCGGGATCTTGCTGAAAAAGTGGTCGCGGCGCAAAAAAAGGTCAAAGCAGGTTGAGATGTGAGAAGGGGCTCTGCCCCCGCTGCGCGTTCCGCGCATCTCCCCCGGGATACTTACGGCCAGATGAAGAAGCGGATCCCTGCTTCATCTGGCTAAAAATATCCCCGACGGAGGCATCGTGCGTCAGCACGATTCCCGCCTAAACACGCATTGCAGCCTGCGCACAGAAACAGGACGCTGCAACCGCCCGATCAGCGCGGGCCAGAGCCAGATCCAGGCGTTGTTTGACCTGTAGGATTTCAACATCTTCCCCGCGGGCTTTGAGACAATCGTACAGCCCCTTCAGGCTCCACACGTTGTCGGGATGGATCGAAGCGCGGCTGAGCGAGCCGCCAAGGCCTAGATCTTCGCGATAGACGGCCTCCGCTTCTGCCGCATGACCTTGTTCGAACAGCAACGCGCCAAGCGCGTGGCGGGTGGGCTGCATCCATCCCCAGGGTTCGTCATAGGGCAAGGTATCGTCCAGCTCGACCGAGCGGCGCAGATGGGCAAACGCGATTTCAAACTTGCCCTTGCGGTACTCGATCTCACCACGCAGCATTTCCCGCGCAATTTCCAGCAGGTCAATCACACGGTTGTTGTGCAGCCTACGTGTTTCCGGAACGCATTCTTTGGCGGCAAGAAACAGATTTTCCTCGGCCTCGGCATTGGCGATATCACCGGTTGCTGCATGAGCGATGGCGCGCGCGTAGTGCGTTGTAGCCGTCAGGGTGCGGAACAGGTCTGGGTCTGAGGGTAGTTCCAGCGCCTTGGCCTCGTCCCAGCGGCCAAAACGGATCAGGATATGAGGACCCATGGACATGTAGCTTTCGAAGTAATCGGCCATCGGTGGGCTTTCGATGCGCAGCAATTCTTCCGGCGTTGTGTCCCACAATCCCTGATTGGCACGTAGGGCCGGTTCAATCTGTCCAAGAAAAAGCGCTCCGTAGATAGCAAAGTGATAATCGTGCTGGCGATAGCCTGTGTAGATGTTGAACGCGCCTTCGCGCTCGTAATATTTCAGGTCGGCTTCCGAGGCTTTTTCGTTCCAGTGCACAACGTTGTGGTAATGTCCGCAAAGCACATCGATATGCGTCGGCATATGTACCAAGTGGCCTGCATCCGGAACCAATGTGCGCAGGACATCCCCTGCTTTCAGGGCTTTCTCTGGTGTTGGAGACATTTCCATCAGATGAACATAGAGGTGCAGCAGGCCTGGGTGAGACATCGCAGACGGATCGTTTGCCATGGCCCATTCAAGCGCATCCTGCGCTTCCTTCGTTGCCGCGCCCTGGGCGGGTTGGCCCGTATTCAGATCCCACATCTGCCATGGTGTCAGGTTCAGCAGCGCTTCGACATAGATGGTACGCAAGTCGAGGTGGTCCGGGTGTGCCGCAAATGCCGCGCGCATCGCGTCGGCAAAATCGTGGTCCCATTGGTGCATGTCCTCCACCGGATCACGTTGCGGGTAACGCGCAGGCAGGGCCTGAATCAGGGCCTGTTCGACGGCAGTACACCCTGCGAGCAGGCCAAGGGCTTTCTGCATCGCGTCGTAAGCCCGTGCCAACGCTTCTTCCCGACCTCTCTCATCCAGCAGGTCCCACGGGAGGTTGTAGTTTGGTCCGGCGGCATACGCGACACCCCAATAGGCCATTGCGCAATTCGAATCATGCTCGGCCGCGCGTTGAAAACAGACCACCGCCTCTTCGTGATTGTAACCGTATGTCCAGTTCAGGCCACGGTCGAACCACAGCTGAGCTTCGGGACTGGATGTGGAAATCGCGCAGGAATAGTTGCCCAGATCGTAGTAATCGCACATCGCAGTTCCTCCCCTTAAGTTCTGGGTAGGATAGCGTGTTTCACCCGCGATTCACAGGTCAGGCTGGCAGCCGTTCTTCGATGCGACCCATGTGGATCATCAGGCCAAACGCCAGAACGCACATACTCAGAATGCCGATTGTCAAAGGCGCGATGGACCCGTTGAACAGAAGCCCGATCGGCGCGGCGATTGCCGCGGCCATTACTGTTGAGATCGACCCGACAACCGACGCGGCCATGCCTGCGATGTGGCCCATGGGCTCCATGGCAATGGCATTCAGATTGCCGATGGTTACACCAGCCATGAAAAAGACCATCGTCTGCCAGAAGACAAACAGGGCAAATGACATATCGGGTGAAAGGTTCGCCATGTTCAGGATGATGACGACAGACGTGATGGCAATCTGCGCGCCGAAGGCGAATGTGACCATCCGGCGCATCCCGACGCGCACCACCAAAGCTGCGTTCAAAAGGCTGGCCGAACCTGACATCAGGGCGACAAATCCGAACCAGAAGGGAAAGCTGTCGGCCCGATCATGGATCACGTCATAGACCGGCTGCACCATAGTCAGCATGGTGAACAAGGTCCCCATGCACAAGGTCTGCACGAAGATAGACAAGCGCACGGTGGGATGGGCAAACATTTCGTTCACGGCCGCAATCATCAGATGCAGACGGAAGGGACGGCGGTTCTCGACGGCCAGGGATTCGGGCAGTCGTGTGCCCATCCACATCACGACGATCAGGGCAAACAGGATGAAGGACATGAATATCCCGCGCCAACCGAAGAGGGCAATAACGCCCGCACCCAGCATCGGGGCCGCTGCTGGTACCAAAGTGAATATCATCATAGCGATTGAGATGATGCGCGCCATTTCCCGGCCCGAATACAGGTCACGGATGATGGCCATCGCCACGACACGTGGCCCGGCAGCGCCCAGACCCTGCACAACACGCGCAATCAGCACAAGCTCCAGCGAAGAACTGGCCCAGGCCACAGCCGAAGCCGCAATGTACAAAAGCGCACCGCAAAAGATCACTGGCTTGCGCCCCAGCGCATCCGATAGTGGGCCGGTAAAGAATGTACCGATACCCATTCCCAGAACGAAGGATGTCAAGATCAGTTGAGCGCGATTGACGTCATCGGGGCTAAGCTGCGCGCCGATTTCGGGCAGGGCAGGCAGCATTGAATCGATCGAAAACGCGATAGTGGCGAACATCATTGCGATCAGCGCAATGAATTCCGCCTTCGACATGCGGTTGGCCATGAAGCACTCCTAACCTGTTCGCGCTATCACGGTGAATCGGGTTAGACCAGACTGGAAATTCGCACAGACCTCTGTGCTATTCTGCAGGAGAAGCCTCAAGTTGAGACATGATCTCGGCGATCACTTTCTCCCACATTTCAGGTGGTTGAGCACCCGGAACGGCATGTTGGTTGGCAACTATGTAGGTCGGGACCGAACTGACGCCCATTTCGCGTGAGTGGGTGTCGCGGTTTCGAATATCCTCGCGGTCAGCGTCGGATTTCAGCAGCTTCATGACCACTGCGGCGTCCATTCCGGCACTGTCTGCGATGTCGGACAGAACCTCAGGGTCGCCGATATCGCGGGCCTGAACAAAGTAGGCGACAAACAGCGCGTCAACCACGGCATTCTGTTTGCCTTCGATCCCGGCCCAATGGATCAGACGATGTGCATCCAGCGTGTTGGGCGTGCGCTTCATGCCTTCGAAGTCGATCTTTAGACCGGCGTTTTCAGCATGTTCAACCACGGGCGCATAAGCACGCACGGCACCGTCCTTGCCGCCGAACTTGCGTTCCAGATATTCGCGACGATCCATACCTGCGTCCGGCATATCAGGGTTCAACTGAAACGGATGCCATTCGATGACAAAAGGGTGCTCGGGCACATTGGCCAATGCTTTGTCCAGATGCGTTTTGCCGATATAGCACCACGGGCAGATCGGATCGGACAGGATGTCGAGCTTGACGGTCTGGGTCATGTGGCTGGTGCCTCGAAATAGGCCGGCAACGCCCGGCGCAGGAGTTTCCCATTGCCGCCGGTGGGCAGCGCTGACAGGTGGATGAAGGCGCGCGGTTGTTTGTAACGTGCCAGATTGGCCTCGACATAGGCGCGCAGGGCCGCATCGTCCAGCTTTTCCGGGCCGGTATAGAAGGCTGCTATCACAAATGTGTCCGGTTTGACCTCGACCGCAGCCGCGCCGACCTGCGTGATGCCGGGAAAACGGGACAGGGCAGCTTCGACCTCGACCGGGGACACGCGGTAGCCTCCGGCATTCATCATGTCGTCGTCCCGGCCCAGATAACTGATCTGGCCGTCCACTGCCATTGCCCCTTGATCTCCGGTCAGGAACCATTCGCCTTGCATCCGGGTTTCAACTTCATCGGGTGCATTGAGGTAGGTCAGCATCAATCCGGGGTCAGACCGATGAATGGCAATGGTGCCTTCTTGCCCCTGCGGCACCGGGCCGTCCGGGCCCAGAATGGCCACGCGACGACCCGGTTGCGGGTGCCCCAATGCGTCGCCGCGCGCAGGGTGGGCCGGGCTGGAGGATATGAAGGTCGAGCATTCCGACATGCCATAGGCTTCGAACAACTCCGTACCGGTGGCGCTTGACCATTTCTCGTGCAGGGCGCGCGAAAGCTTTTCCCCCGCGCATAAACCGTGGCGCAGGTCAGGCAAGCTGATTTGCTCATACTCCTGCACCAACTTGCGAAAGACCCCCGGTGCCGCAGCAAAGATCGTTGCGCGATGCTGGCGGAGCAGAGCGGGCAAGGCGGAGATGTCCGTGCCCGGTTCCGGGATCAAGGCGGTTGCGCCGATGGTCCACGGGTCCATCAGCCCGGTGCCAAGTGTATAGGTCCAGTTGAACGCTCCGGCGTGACACAGCCGATCGGACGCGCGCAGACCATACCAACCATCGACCATCATCTGCCGCGCCCAGATTGCCCGATGGGCGTGGGCCACGGCACGCGGACTGCCCGAGGTTCCCGAGGTGTAGACGACATATGCCATGCGCTCGGGGTCGCCCAGGTCATAGCTGGCGGGTGGAATGTCGCGCATGGCCTTTAATGCATCCAACTCGATCTGTCTGGGATGAGGCGCGCATGAGACAGCGGGATCACGAAGAACCGCAGCCGGGGACAGATCGTCGATCATTCTGGCGGTTTCGGGTTCCGTCAGTTGCGACGAAGTCGGCACCGGAATGATACCCACTGAAATCGCGCCCAGATAGGCAATCGGGAATTCCACCGTATTGCCGAGCCGCATCAGAACGGTATCGCCGGGTGTCAGACCTGATTGCAGCAACCCCGCGCCTGTGCCCAACACGGCAGATTGCAGGTCGCGATAGGTCCAGTCCTGCGCGCCGTGGGGCATTAATACCGACAAAGCCACTTTGTCAGGAACCTGATCGGCACGGCCAAGGACATGCGCCGCCAGATTGAACGGTGCGGGGCAGGGCGCGGGCGCCCCCTGATCGAAGACAGATAACATGGCCATTGGCTAACGCGGTGTCTGGCGCGTTGCAAGCGCGGCTGGCCAAGCCTATAGAGAATGGCATGAGCACCCAAGATCCCAAATCCCTGATCCGAATTGCCCGCGATTCCGGCGATCACACCGAAGTTGAACCGCTGGACCTTGGCGCGCGCGTGCGCGAATTGCGAAAAGCGCGGAAATGGACGCTGGAGCAGGCCGCCAGTCAGGCCGGTTTGGCCCGTTCGACCCTCAGCAAGATCGAGAACGGGCAGATGTCACCTACCTATGACGCGCTCAAAAAGCTTGCGGTTGGGTTGGAAATCTCGGTGCCTCAGCTTTTCACACCGCCGCAGCGGGACCAGGTCATCGGTCGGATGGCGATTACCCGGATGGGCGAAGGGGCGGCCCATGCGACAACGACCTACGAGCATGAGTTGCTGGCTGAAACCCTGACCAAGAAGCACATGCTGCCCTACCGTGCGCGGGTTCGGGCACGGTCCATGGACGAATTCGACGGCTGGGTGCGCCACGATGGCGAAGAGTTCATGTATGTTCTGACTGGTGTTGTCCGGCTCTATACCGAGTTCTATGAGCCGGTCGAAATGCGTAGGGGTGACAGCGCCTACTACGATGGCAGCATGGGCCATAACGTAATCTCCGTCAGTGACGAAGATGCGACAATCCTTTGGGTCACATCACTTGCTTAGCGAGGCGCGGCAGAATTCTCTGTTCAGACCTTCGGTGAACAGGAAATCTTCGACCTCTTCATGAGCTTCGTTCATGGTTAACTGGTGACGCTCTGCCAGATAGGCTTCGAACCCTTTACGATCTTTTGATACGCGCATCATGTCCTGGTCACGCAAATTCGGAAAACGCCGCTTTGCACGTGCGTAGGCCGCATTCCAGTCTTGTGTCAGATCCGTCCAGTTCATCATGTATGAGCTTTCCTTATGTAGCGTTTAGGACTGCTCTCCCCCTCTTTAGGGTACGTAATGGGTGCCGTTAGGGAAGACATGACAAAATGTCGCAGCATGCCACTGCATTCCTTTTACAAGATTGTGCCTCTGCAATACCTGCCGCAACAGGGCAGCAGGCTTGAAACTGTTGAAAGTACCTGCGGATCAGGAGACCTGTTTGGTACGGAACCGGGTATTCCCGGCGCGCAGGTTGTAAAGGCGACCTCCATCTTTGGGCTATGTCTAAATACCGCGATTCAATGCAGCTTTTAACGTTGACCGAAGCAGGCTGAAGGTGCGTCTCATGGGATCATCCGGCGCCCGATATGGCTTGCATGTGAGGCTGTGACCTGCTGTCGCCAAACGTTTCCCTGAGTGTGATGGCCATGTGCTGAATTCCGCCGACAGGCGTAGTTTTCCGGGGCCAATCGTGCTGGAAGCGCGAAGGAATCGCGTTTTTCAAGGGGTCCGCCAACACCCCGCGGAGAACAGCCGGTGTCGTGCAAAGCCCGGCTGCCCTGATGTTCACGTGATTACCCGGCGTCGTACCACCACACTTCCGGCATGTATTGCGGTCCGTCGCCATAAATTGGCACAGTCTCAGGGAACTTGAGCTCGCGGATGTGGGCAATCCGCCCGACATCAAAACTCCAGATCGGGATGACATAGCGACCGGCTGTCAGAACTCGATCAAGCGCGCGGGTTGCAGCGGTAAAATCTTCAGGTGTTTCCGAGGCGAGCATGGCGTCAATCATAGCATCAACAGCGGGCGAGGCCACGCCCATCAGGTTGCGTGTACCGGGTGTGTCCGCGTTCTCGCTTCCCCAATACAAACGCTGTTCGTTGCCGGGAGACAGTGAAAGAGCACGCCGGAAAGGCGTAACATCAAAATCCAGTTCCCCGGTGCGCCCGACATACTGCGCGTTGTCGACCTGTTCCGTCATGACCTGAATGCCAAGTCGTTCCAGCGCGCGGGAATAAATCTCGACCACCGACGCCATCTCGCTATCCCCCTGCTGTAGCAAGACCGTCATTTTGAACGGGTCACCATTCGTGTTGCGCAGAACCCCGTCCTGAACGGTCCAACCCGCTTCGGTCAACAGTTTGGTGGCTTTGCGAATATTTGCGCGGTTGCGGGCTGAACCGTCGCCCTTCGGCAGCTCATACCCCTCCAGCGTGCCGGGGATCAGATCCGAGGCAAAGGGTTCCAGCAGGGCTTTTACCTGCCCTTGGGCCGGTCCGGGCTGCATGGCCAAGTCTGAGCCCGAGAAGTAGGACGTAATCCGTGGCTGCGCCCCACCAGTGATCGTGTCGTTGATGAACTCGAAATTGAAGGCCAGCGTCAGGGCCTCGCGAACGCGCCAGTCGTCGAACGGGGCCTGGCGGGTGTTCATCACGAACCCGGTCATGCCTGACGGTTTGCCATTCGGGATCTCGGTCTTGATGACATCGCCGCGCTGAACGGCGGGGAAGCTGTATTGCGTGTCCCATTTGTCGCCGTTGAACTCACGCACCGCTGATAGTTCACCGGCTTTGAAGGCTTCGAACAGAACGCTGCCGTCGCCGTAGAACTCGATCCGCATTTCATCCAGATTCATGGTGCCGCGACGGAACGGGATATCCTGCCCCCAATATTCGGGGTTGCGACGAAGGTTCACATAGCGCCCCGCCTCATAGCTTTCGATCACATAGGGGCCGGTGCCGATTGGGACATCGTGCAAAGCGGCGTCGGCAAATTCCTTGTCCTGCCACTGCGCCTTTTGCAGGATCGGACGCATCCCTGCGAGAAGGGCAAGTTCGCGATCCGGCACGTTGAAAGTAATCCGAACCGAACGCGGGTCAGTCTGTTCGATCCTGTCGATCTTGTCCCAAAAACCGCGATAGCGCAGATGTCCTTGAGTACCGAGCGTCTCGTATGACCAGATCACGTCGTCAATCGTGACCGGGGTACCGTCAGAAAAGCGGGCCTCTTCCCGCAGGGTAAATTCAACCCAAGACCGGTCCGGAGCCGTCTCAACTGATTCGGCTAACAGCCCGTAAAGTGTGAAAGGTTCGTCCCAGGATCGCCCCATCAGGCTTTCATGGGTCCAAAAAGGCAATTGCCAGGGCGAGGTGCCTTTTTGCAAAAACGGGTTCAGGCTGTTATAGCCGCCGGTATTTCCGAAAACGACTTTACCGCCTTTGGGCGCATCGGGGTTGGCATAGGGTAGGGACACAAAATCCGGTGGTAGGGCCGGGTCCCCATACATAGCTATGCCATGAGACGATTCTGCATGGGCGACAGAGATCATGAAAATGCTGGCGATTCCCGCCACAAGTGGTCGAAACGGTCGGAGAAAATCCGGGCTCATTTTGGAAACAATCCTGCTCTGGCCTTATTTTGTTGGGATTCACCGTAGTGATGATTTTTCATATTATCAAACTTTTAGCTTGGACGAAGGCGTGGAATTGCTTATAAAGGATGCACTGCTCGATAGGTTTCTTGCCTGTATGAAACCTGCCTCAATAACTTAACGCCCGCTTCGTGCGGGCGTTTTTTTTGGCTGCTTGAGAAGTGTCAGGCTGGGATTTCAGGCAGGTGTGTTTCCCCGTTTTCTTTGCAGGTGCAGCATGGCATTGTGCACCAAATCATCGCATCAGGGAGAACGGTCATGAGCCTTTCCGGCAAAACAGCAATCATCACGGGGTCTAATTCTGGCATCGGACTGGGGGTCGCGCGCGAGCTGGCGAAGGCCGGAGCAGATGTTGTCCTGAATTCCTTTACGGACCGTGACGAAGATCATGCGCTGGCCGCTGAGATTGCCAAAGAGACCGGAACCAACGCGCGTTACATCAAGGCGGATATGTCAAAAGGCGAAGAGTGCCGGGCGCTGATTGAGCAGGCCGGAGCTTGCGACATACTTGTGAACAACGCGGGCATTCAGTTTGTTTCCCCGATCGATCAGTTTCCGGCGGAAAAATGGGACGCGATTATTGCGATCAACATGAACTCGGTCTTTCACACGACCGCTGCCGCACTGCCGATGATGCGCAAGGCGGGTTGGGGTCGTATCGTGAATATCGCCTCGGCCCACGGCCTGACGGCGTCGCCATTCAAGGCAGCCTATGTTGCCGCCAAGCACGGGGTGGTGGGGATGACCAAGACCGTTGCGTTGGAAACCGCGCAAGAACCTATCACCTGCAACGCCATTTGCCCGGGCTATGTGCTGACACCCCTGGTCGAGGCCCAGATCCCGAACACAATGAAGGAATACAATATGAGCCGCGAGGAGGTTGTAAAAAACGTGCTTCTGGAACGGCAACCTTCCAAGGAATTCGCCACGGTTGAGCAACTGGGCGGAACAACCATTTTCCTGTGCTCAGACGCGGCGGCGCAGATCACGGGAACCACGGTTTCTGTCGATGGCGGCTGGACCGCCTTGTGATTGGCCTTGGGGGCGCTGCCCCCAAACCCCCGGAGTATTTTTGAAAAGATGAAGGGTGAGGGCTGTGATACGGATCAATCTGGCTTTGCAGGGCGGCGGTGCGCATGGGGCGTTCACCTGGGGTGTGCTTGACCGTCTGCTGGATGAAGAAGACATCGAGGTTGCCGCTATCACCGGAACATCTGCCGGTGCGTTGAATGGTGCGGCGTTCAAATCGGGGATGGTTCATTCAGGACGCGAGGGCGCGCGCGCGCAACTGGATGGGCTTTGGAGGCGTATGGGCGCGATTGGTGACATGCGCATTGCCAATTGGTTTCGCGGGTTGGAACCGGCCGCAATCGCGCAGGCGATGGAATATTCGGTGCCGTTTTCCATTGGTGATGCCTGGTCGCGGATGGTGTCGCCTTATGCCTATGGTCCATTCTACAGCAATCCGCTGGAGCCGGTGGTGGACAGGTTCAATTTTGCGGAAGTTTGCGCCGATGCGGGACCCCGCCTGTTTGTGTGCGCCACCTGTGTGAGAAGCGGTAAGATCCGGGTGTTTACCGGCGAGGAGGTCTCGACAGATGCTATTCTGGCTTCGGCCTGCCTGCCGACACTGTTCAAGGCAGTCGAGATATTTGATCCAAAGACGAACCGGATCGAGGCTTATTGGGATGGCGGATATACTGGTAATCCGGCGCTCTATCCGCTGTTCAACACTGATCTGCCGGATGATGTGGTGATCGTGAATATCAACCCGTTGGAGCGCGACGCGGTGCCGGTCACACCGCAGCAGATCCAGAACCGGATCAACGAGATCAGCTTCAATTCATCCCTGTTTCGCGAATTGCGGGCAATCAGCTTTGTTCAGCGGCTTTTGAAAGAGGGCAAGCTGAAGGCCGGGGACATGAGCCGCGTCCTGGTGCATATGATTGCGGATAACGAGTTGATGAGCAGCCTGTCTGTTGCCACAAAAACCGTGCCCAACCCGGTTATATTGCACAAGCTGAAACAGGCGGGGCGGGCGGCGGCGGATCGTTTTCTGGCCAAGCATAAGAGCGATCTGAGTCAGACCAGTACTGTCGATCTGCCAGCCATGTTCGGTTAATCACTCGGGCGGTTGCGTGGGGTCTTTTTCGTTGGGATAAACGAGCCCGGCCGAAATCACCAGTTTCGCGGCATCCTCAATTGTCATGTCCAGCATAATGACGTCTTCCGCCGGAAAAAACAGCAAAAAGCCCGAGGTCGGGTTGGGGGTGGTCGGAACAAAGACGCTGAGCAGCTCTCCTCCGGTTTCTGCACGTTTGCTGATTTCGCCTTTGGCGGTTGTCGAGACGAACCCAATGGCCCAGATCCCACGGCGGGGGTACTGAATCAGGCAAGCCTTTTCAAAAGAGCGTTCGGTTTGGGCAAATACGGTTTCCGAGATTTGTTTGATCCCGGAATAGATCGAGCGGACGACCGGCATCCGATCTACCACGCTTTCGGCGAACAGGATCAGGGACCGCCCCAGAATTCCTTTGGCGATCCACCCTACGATCACGGTAAAGATCAGGAAGATCACCACACCCACACCGCGCAGGTTGATACCAACGTATTGTTCCGGTTGGAACTGATGAGGCACCAGCGGCAGGACCGCGCTGTCGATCCAACCGACAACAGACCAGATCAGCCAGATCGTCAGCCAGACCGGTGCAATGACAACCAGCCCCGTCAGGAACGACGCGCGCAGCCGTGCCAGCATGCCTGGGCGGCGATGATGCGGTTCTTCGTCGAACGGTGTATTCATCTTGGTTCCGAGTGGTTGTCGGGATTTAGGTAGTCAATCGGTGGCTTTGGCACAATAGGCTTGCGTTATCCCTGTTCTACCAGTGCCCGTGCAATCGCCGCAGCGAGGCGCGCATTGTTGCGCACAAGGGCAATGTTGGCAGTCAGCGAACGGCCTTCGGTCATTTCAAAGATACGTTGCAGCAGATAAGGCGTCACATCTTTTCCGGTAATCCGATGCGCAACTGCATCAGCCTGCGCCTCGGCGATGATGGGGGCCAGTATTTCGGCAGGGATCTGATCCGCGATCGGGATCGGGTTGGCCACAAGCTGCCCGCCGGGCAGGCCCAACGCGCGACGGGTTGCGTGGGCCTTGGCGATAGCTTCTGGCGTGTCCATGCGCAGGGGGGCGGCATAGGGTGATTTTGCAGACCAGAAGGCAGGGAACGCGTCCTGACCATGGGCGATGACGGGCACCCCCAGTGTTTCCAGAACCTCAAGAGTTTTGGCCAGATCGAGGATGGCCTTTGCCCCAGCTGCGACAACGGTGACCGGTGTATGGCCAAGTTCGTGCAGATCAGCCGAGATGTCGAACGTCGTCTCAGCCCCCTGATGCACACCGCCGATGCCGCCAGTAGCAAATACCTCGATCCCGGCGTAATGTGCGGCGATCATGGTGGCGGCGACGGTTGTGGCACCGGTGCCGCCGGTCGAGATGCAGGCCGCCATATCCGCGCGCGAGATTTTGGCAACGCCTTGAGCCTGACCCAGCCATTGCAACTGGTCGGGCTCGAGTCCCACGTGTAGTTTGCCTTCAATCACCGCCATGGTTGCCGGAACTGCGCCGGCATCGCGGATGTCCTGTTCGACCTGCGCCGCAACTTCGACGTTTTGCGGGTAGGGCATACCATGGGTGATGATGGTGCTTTCCAGCGCAACGATCGGTTGGTCTGCGTCTTTGGCAGCGCGGACCTCGGCTGAATACTGAATGTCGATCACAGTGGGGTTTCTCCGGAAACGTAGGTTGCTGCGGCATGCAGAGCGCGGGTCAGAGCCTCATCACTCGATGCGCCGCCGGATTCGGAGGCGATATGAGCCGCCATGAAGGTATCCCCGGCACCGGTCACACGGGTGACCAGAACGGATGGGGGTGTTTGGGTCAGAATTTCGTTTGAACTGCCGACCGTGGCTGAGTTTCCGCCGTCAGTCACCAGAACGCGTAGCGCGCCACGATCCAGAAGGCCTTTTGCAGCAGTTTCAGAATCGGTGAATTCGCGCTGGCACAGTATTCCTGCCTCTTCGAGGTTCACATAAAGTGTGGCGCGGGCATGCTTCAGGAAGGGCAATAGGCGCTCGGCCTTGCCGGGAGAGGCCGGGGCAACACGCAGATCGGCACGGGCAAATGCAGGGCTTTGGGCGATTTCTTCCAGCAGGTTCAGGGTCAGGTTGCCGTCAAGCGCAATGGGCCCTTCAAAGGGCGTGTTTTCATAACCAAGCGGGCCGTGCATCAGCGGACGCAGGATCTTAGCGCCAGCGGCTTCCAGCGAATGCGCATCGGCAATGGCCGCGATCAACCCGTTGGCACCTTCGACAGCCATATACCGGTCGGTCGGCAGGTCCTGCGAGCGATAGATGTGATCCGTGATCATTCCGAGGCGGGAACAGGCATGTATCAGCTCGTCGCCCTCGGGATCGCGGCCAATGGCGGTCAGCAGGGTTGGCGTCATACCAAAACGCACCAGCGTCATGGCTATGTTCATCGCAACACCACCCGGCAGGCGGGTTATCCGGCCGGGCACGTCCGAGCCTTGCCGCATGGCACTGGCCGATCGTCCGATCACGTCCCACAGGACCGAGCCGATACACAGGATATTACTGTTCTGAGTCATAAAGGACGTCATGCCGCAGCGGTGATGCCCATGCAAGTCAGAACGTTACCGCAATCAGAGATTTGCGGTGCACAGGTCCCATATGCCCTTTGGGCTTGCGATCTGCCGCCTTCGCGGGAACAATCGAAGGCAATGATTGGTGATTTGATTTTCCTGTTGGAGCTTTTCGTATGAATGGCCCTGCTTTCCGCGCCATCTTTCGAACCCTCAAAACCTGTGCCCTGAGTTTTCTTGTTCTTGTAACTTTGCATCCCGGATCGGGCAGGGCGCAATCCGCCCCGCCGACCGTCGTTGATTTCTGGGTCAAGTCCGACACTTTGTTTCTTGAGTTGAAATGGAATGCCGAGGCTATGTTGACCGGGAACAATCCCGCGCAGCCCGGTTCGTTTTCCGACGATCCAAACTACAAATCCTTGCGGCGACTGGTTTCCTCTGAACTGGAGCCCCAGATCAAAGAGTTCGTTCAGCTATGGAAACAAAATCTTGTGGTAGAGGCACCAGAGCGATTGAGTTTGTCTTATGAAGGTGTGCGTATTCCTGTAGTGGGGGATACGGAAAAAGTACGCATTTCCAAACTGTTGCTGACTGCACCTTTACCCGATCAGGTGTCAAACCTGCGTCTGACCTGGCCGTCAGAAAGCGGGCCAATAGTTCTGCGACAGCAAAATGTTGCAGCCCCATACACCGGGTATTTGGCTGCCGGTGAAACCAGCCCGCTGATCCCCTTGCAAGGCGGGGCATCTCTAACAACGCAACAAACATTGCAGACATATTTCACAAAAGGGGTCGATCAGTTTCTCCGAAACCCAATTAAGCCATCCATTCTTGTTTTGGCGCTAGTGTTTCTGTCTTTGAAATTGCGCCCAGTGGTGTCCCAACTGGTGTTCCTGTCAGCGGGCGCCCTGATCGGGCTTGGGCTGGGATTGTATGGCGTATTGGATGCGGGAAAGGTGAACGAGGCCCCGGTTCTGGTGGCTTCGACCATCGTTCTGGCGCTGTGGAACCTGGTTGCCCGGCGATTGCAGGTCTGGCGTTTGCTGGCGGTTCTCGCCATTGGCGGTCTTCAAGGTCTGGTAATTGCGTCGGCCCTGATCGGCATCGGGGTGCCGCCAGATCATCTGCCTCCGGCCATCCTGGGCTTTGGCGCCGGGAATATTCTGCCGCTTGTTGTTGTAGCCTTTGCGGGGCTTGCTCTGGCGCTTTTGTTTTCTGGCGGCTCACACCGTAAACGAGGCCGGATATCGGTTCTGGCCTCGATGCTGATTGCAGGTGCCGGGGTCTATTGGATTGTCGAGCCTTGGGTGCTGGGTTAAGGCAACGCGGCCAGCAGCGTTTTCAGCGCGCCCAGAGGATCGTCACTGCCCCATATCTCATCGCCAATGCCAAAGAAATCGGTGCAGGGGGCCAGGTCGCGGATCAGTTCGGGCGTCAACCCACCTTCGGCCACAACCGGAACCTCGATCATCTCGGACCACCATTGAAACAAGTCCTTTTCAGCGCGGGTCCCATCTCTCAGTTTGGCCGAGCCGACGGGACCGAAGGCCACATAATCCGCTCCGTTTTCGCCAGCAGTCATACCATCGTGGCTGGACGCGCCGCAAAAGCTTCCGACGATTGCATCGGCACCCAGTTCCTTGCGCGCGGTGCGGACCGAGCGTGCAGCATCATCCAGATGCACCCCGTCCAGCCCCAGGCGCTGCGCCAGCAATACATGGTTCGATATCACGATGGCCACGTCGCGCGAATGGGAGACTTCGCGACAAGCGTCCGCTGCACGGGCGATGGTATCTTCGTCGCTTCCGGCCAAAGCGAGGCGGATACAGGCAATCTCGACCCCGTCCAGAACCGATGCCAGCTTGTTCGTGAACGTGCTCAACTCGATGGTCGGAGGCGTGATCAGGTAAATCTGCGGCTGCTCGGGGGTGTCCATGGGCGCGTCCTTCGGCTTTCAGTCTTTGGCGCGGTTTAGCGGATTGCGGCTGGGAAGCAAACTTTTATGGTCCAGAGCCTGCAAATAACGCCCCTGCGCCTTGCCCTGCAAGAGCCTGCCAATTACAGCAGGCCAAGTTTTCTTAAGGTGAGCCATGCCCAGCGTCAAACCCCAGCCTACCTTCGTGCTTGTGCGCCCGCAAATGGGTGAAAACATCGGTGCTG
This sequence comes from Ruegeria sp. BHSB056, assembly GCF_059613305.1. Classification (NCBI taxonomy): domain Bacteria; kingdom Pseudomonadati; phylum Pseudomonadota; class Alphaproteobacteria; order Rhodobacterales; family Roseobacteraceae; genus Ruegeria; species Ruegeria sp. BHSB056. The sequence continues at coordinate 117,017 of NZ_JBXWSG010000001.1, forward strand.
CTGCGCGGGCGATGTGGAACTTTGGGCTGGACCGGATGCGTATCGTAGCCCCGCGTGACGGCTGGCCGAACCCCAAAGCGGTGGCAATGTCCAGCGGAGCAGGGCGCTTGCTGGATGAGGCGCAGCTGTTTGACGACTTGGCCGGGTCGCTGGCCGACAGCACGTTTGTCTTCGCCACGACAGCCCGTCAGCGGGGCTTGACCAAACCTGTCTACAGCCCCGAACACGCAATGAAGGTTGCCGCCGAAAAGATCGCTGCGGGCGAGAAGGTTACCGTTCTGTTCGGCCCTGAACGCGCAGGGCTAGAGAATGAAGACATCGCCAAGGCCAACGCGATCATCTCGGTGCCGGTAAACCCGGAATATGCTTCGCTGAACCTTGGTCAATGCGTATTGCTGACCGCCTATGAGTGGATGCGCCAGACCGGCGAAGTGGTGCATGAATCGACTGACCTGGGCAAAGGTGACTGGGCCACTGGGGTCGAGGTCGAAAAACTTGTCGAGCATTACGAGGACAGGCTGGAGGAGGCGGGGTTCTTCTACCCTCCCGAAAAGGCCGAAGGGATGAAGGTAAACCTGCGCAACCTGTGGTCGCGGATGCGGATGACGCGGGCCGATGTGCAGATGTTGCACGGGATCATGCGTCAGATGGTCCGCTGGAAGGATAAAGGCTGAGGCTGGACCTATCTTTGCCCAAGCCCTAGCTTGCGACGAAATCAGGACATGAGGACAGCATGAGCGGTAAGCGCAGCATCTTCGAAGAGGTCACGGACACCAAAAAACAACAGGCGGTTCAACCCGGTATGATCGACCGGGGGCGCGGCGGCGCGCGCAATGCGATCCGCGTCTGGCTGATGATCCTGTTTGCTCTGGTCGTTGTGATGATCGCGGTTGGCGGCTTGACGCGCCTGACTGACAGCGGCCTCTCGATCACCGAATGGCGCCCGATCACCGGAGCTTTGCCGCCGATGACCGAAGCGGACTGGCAGGCAGAGTTCGACAAGTACAAGCAGATTGACCAATGGCGCATCCAAAACCAGTGGATGGAACTGGGTGATTTCAAATCCATCTATTGGTGGGAATGGGGCCATCGTCAGTTGGGTCGCATGATCGGTCTGGTCTGGGCCGCTGGATTTCTGACTTTTCTTCTCACCCGCAAGATCCCGACAGGGTGGACGGGAAAGCTGATCGTTCCGGGTCTTCTTGGCGGTCTGCAGGGCGCTGTTGGTTGGTGGATGGTGGCCTCGGGCGTCACCCAGGGTGAAGGCATGACGGCTGTTGCAAGTTACCGTCTGGCAACGCATTTGGGGCTGGCTTTTGTGATCCTGGGAGCGCTGGCCTGGTACATCTTTGAACTCGGCCGGGAAGAACGTGACCTGATGCAGGCGCGCCGGGCCAAAGAGGTCAGGCTGTTTTCATTGTCCACAGGGCTGATGCATTTCGCCTTTTTACAAATACTCATTGGCGCGCTTGTCGCCGGGATCGACGCCGGGCGGTCTTACACCGACTGGCCGCTGATGGGAGGGCAGTTGCTTCCACCGGATGCGACTATGTTGGAGCCGATGTGGCGAAACTTCTTTGAAAGCCCCGGTCTGGTACAGTTCATCCACCGGTGTGCAGGGTATCTGCTGTTCATCTTCGCCGTTGTCGTCTGGCGACGTGGCAGCGGCAGCGCGCATCCGCAGACGCGTTTTGCCTTCAACGCTGCTTTCGCCGCGCTTTCGTTACAGGTCGTCGTCGGCATCGTGACCGTGGTTTACGGCGCGCCATGGCAGGTCGCTATCTTCCACCAGTTTATGGCCGTCATCGTTTGGACGCTGATCCTGCGCGCGCGGTTCCTCACGGCTTATCCAATCGCAACATCTGTGCGCGGAGTTTAAAAATTATGACCGCTTTCAATGAACTGATGACCTTTCAGCGGGAAACTTCGGCTTTGGGCCAGATCGCCGGTCGGCTTGGCTGGGATCAGGAAACCGTCATGCCGCGCGGCGCAGCGCCACAGCGCGCCGAAGAAATGGCAGCTATCGAATCTGTCCTGCACGCACGCCGTTCTGATCCTCGTGTTGCCGAATGGCTGGATCAGGCCGCACCTCAGGATGAGGTCGGCAAGGCGCAGATGCGAGAAATCCGGCGCGCGTATGATCGCGCGGTAAAGGTACCTGCCGATCTGGCGACGGCGATTGCCCGTGTGACATCCGCCGCGCAGGGAAAATGGGCGCAGGCGCGCGCGGACGAAGATGTCTCGGCCTTTCTTCCGGTTCTGGAAGAGGTCGTATCGCTGAAACGACAGGAAGGCGAGGCGCTGGCACAAGGGGGCGACGTATACGACGCCATGGTCGAAGATTACGAGCCTTACACGACCAGCGCACAGATTGCGGATATCTTCGACCAGATGCGCCCACGACTGGTGGCCCTGCGCGCCGCTGTGCTGGAGCGACCCGAACCCGCTGCCCTGAACCGCAGTTTTGATGAGCAGACCCAGATGCGTCTGACACAAAAACTGGCGATCGCTTTTGGCTATGACCTGAACAATGGCCGCGTGGACAAGGCGGTTCACCCGTTCAGTTCCGGCAGCGGTCTTGACGTCCGCATCACCACGCGAACCAGCGAAACCGACCCGTTCAACTGTTTCTATTCCACCATTCACGAGGTGGGCCACGCCGCCTATGAACAGGGGATCGACAGGAAATACCTGCTGACACCGCTCGGCTCTGGTGTGTCGATGGGCGTGCATGAAAGTCAAAGCCGGATCTACGAAAACCAGTTGGGTCGGTCGCGGGCCTTTACCGGTTGGTTGTTCGAACAAATGAAAGTGGCGTTCGGCGATTTCGGCATTGCCGACCCGGATGCGTTTTATGCGACGGTCAACCGCGTCCATAACGGCTATATCCGCACCGAAGCGGATGAGGTCCAATACAATCTGCACATCATGCTGCGGTTTGATCTGGAACGCGCGCTGATGGCCGGAGACTTGCAGGTCGGCGATCTGGAAGCCACCTGGAATGATCGGTTCAAGGCGGATTTCGGTTATGCGGTCGACAAGCCCTCGAACGGTTGTTTGCAGGATGTGCACTGGTCGGTTGGCCTGTTCGGTTACTTCCCGACATACTCGCTGGGCAATGTCTATGCTGGGTGCCTCTACCAGGCCTTGCGCGGCTCTGAGCCCGATCTTGACGCGCAACTGGCCTGCGGCGATACCACCGGCGCAACCAGCTGGCTGCGTGAGCATGTACAGCAGCATGGCGGCCTGTATGCTCCGCGCGAGGTGATTGCCCGTGCCAGCGGCATCGAACCCGGACCGGCCCCATTACTAAGCTATCTCGAGGCCAAGTTCGGCGCGCTCTACGATTTGTGAGTTTCCGAATTGCCTCCCAAGCGTTAGAATCGGTGCACCGATACCATCGCCTGGGAGGCAATGATGACCGGAAAAGCCCGCAAGAAAGCCAGTGATTTTGACCCGCGTATCCTCGAGATATTCGACGGATATGTGCACGGCACGATGTCCAAGCGAGAGTTCATCTCAAAAGCCGGTAAATACACGGCTGCCGGAATGACAGGCGCAATGATTCTGGACCAGTTGCAACCCAATTACGCCTGGTCGCAACAGGTGGCCCCGGACGATCCCGCGATCCAAACTATGGTGGTCGCATATGACAGCCCGGATGGGCATAGCGAAACCAGCGGCCTGATGGCGATGCCGGCAAATGCCGCGGGTAAACTGCCAGCGGTACTGGTCGTGCACGAGAACCGGGGTCTGAACCCTTATATCGAGGACGTTGTGCGCCGCGCGGCCAAGGCCGGTTTCCTTGCTTTTGGACCTGATGGGTTGTCCCCCCTTGGCGGCTATCCCGGTACTGATGAAGAAGGGCGCGAGATGCAGCGCTCGATGGACCGGGAAAAACTGATGGCGGATTTCTTCGCCGCCTTTGAATTCCTTCGTGATCATGATCTTTCAACCGGCAAAGTTGGCGCTGTCGGCTTCTGCTATGGCGGAGGTGTTTGCAACGCGTTGGCCGTGGCCTATCCGGACCTTGCGGCCTCGGTGCCATTCTACGGTCGGCAACCACCAGCCGAAGATGTTCCGTCCATCGTAGCACCCCTTATGATTCACTATGCCGGTCTGGACGAGCGTATCAACGCTGGATGGCCTGCATATTCAGAGGCGTTGAAAGCCAATCAAAAGAAGTTCAGCGTGCACTTCTATCCGGATGTCAATCACGGTTTTCACAATGATACGACGCCCAGGTATGACGAAGCTGCGGCAAATCTGGCTTGGAGCCGGACCATTGCATTTTTCAATGCCTACCTGACATGAACCAGACCCCGGGAACCGTCGAACCGGTGCCCGGAGTTACTGTCATTCTTCCTCGTCGCCCTGATCGGCGATCCACGCGACGCTGACGACTTCTTCGCCCTTGCCGGTATTGAAGACCTTCACGCCGCCCGCGGAGCGTGAGCGGAAGGAGATGCCATCGACCGGCACCCGGATAGATTGGCCTTTTGACGTGGCCAGCATGATCTGATCATCGATCTCGACCGGGAAGGATGCAACCAGATCGCCACCGCGCATCGCCTTGTCCATCGCCGCCACACCCATGCCGCCACGTCCGCGCACAGGGTAGTCGTGGCTTGAACTCAACTTGCCTGCACCTCCGGCGGTTATGGTCAGGATCAGGTTTTCGGCCGCCGACATCTCGGCATATTTTTCCTGGCTGAAATCGCTGCTTGCTGCGGCTTCCTCGTCGTCACCGGCATCTTCTTCGGTAAGCCCCGCAACCGCACGCCGCATTTTGAGATAGGCCACACGATCTTCGGGGGTCGCCTCGAAATGGCGGATCACGGACATCGAAACGACGCGGTCACCGTTGGTCAGCCTGATCCCCCGGACACCTGTGGATTCGCGCGAGTTGAAGACACGCACGTCAGTTGTCCGGAAGCGGATCGCGCGGCCGGAATTGGTGACCAGCATCACGTCTTCGTCTTCCGAACAGATGCGCGCATTCACCAGTTCAACGCCGTCAGGCAGTTTCATGGCAATCTTGCCGTTGCGCCGGACATTGGTGAAGTCCGACAAGCGGTTGCGACGCACGTCACCTGCGCTGGTGGCAAAGACGATCTGGAGGTTTTCCCATTCCTCGTCCGGTACATCCACGGGCATGATCGCGGCGATGGAAACGCCGGTTGGGATCGGAAGGATGTTGACGATGGCTTTACCTTTGCCGGTGCGCCCGGATTGGGGCAAGCGCCAGGTCTTGAGCTTGTAGACCATCCCGTCTGTTGTGAAGAACAGCAATTGTGTATGGGTGTTCGCAACAAAGAGGTTGGTAACAACATCCTCTTCCTTGGTCTGCATCCCCGAAAGGCCCTTGCCACCGCGTTTCTGGGCGCGGAAATCTGCCAGCGGCGTGCGTTTGATATAGCCGCCCGAAGTGACGGTCACGACCATGTCTTCACGCTCGATCAGGTCTTCGTCTTCCATGTCACCGGACCAGTCGACGATCTCAGTACGGCGGTCGACCGCGAACTGTTCACGCACGCTGCGCAACTCATCAGCGATGATGCTCATGATCCGTTCGCGCGAGGAAAGAATATCAAGGTATTCCTTGATCTTGGCAGCCAGTTCTTCCAGCTCGTCCGTAACTTCTTTGACGCCCAGTTGAGTCAGTCGTTGCAAGCGCAACTCCAGAATGGCACGGGCCTGCACCTCGGTAAGGTTATAGGTGCCATCGTCATTCATCTTGGACAAAGGATCATCGATCAGGCGCAGATAGCCAGCGATGTCGGAGGCAGGCCAGCGGCGGGTCATCAGTTTTTCGCGCGCTTGCGCCGCGTCCGCAGACGACCGGATCGTTGCAACCACTTCATCGACATTGGACACCGCCACAGCCAGGCCACACAGGATGTGGCTGCGTTCGCGCGCCTTGCGCAGGTCATAGGCGGTACGGCGGGCAACGACATCTTCACGGAAGTCGATGAACGAGGTCAGGAACCGGCGCAGGGTCAGTTGTTCGGGGCGGCCACCATTCAGCGCCAGCATATTGCATCCAAAGGAGGTCTGCATCGGCGAAAAGCGGTAGAGCTGGTTCAGCACCACCTCGGGCGTCGCATCGCGCTTGAGCTCGACCACAACGCGTACGCCGTTGCGGTCGGATTCGTCCTGTACATGGGCCACGCCTTCGATCCGCTTCTCGCGCACCGCCTCGGCGATCTTTTCGATCATCGAGGCTTTGTTCACCTGATAAGGGATCTCGTCGACAACGATGGCATAGCGGTCCTTGCGGATTTCTTCCACTCGGGTCTTGGCGCGGATGATGACGCTGCCACGGCCCTCCAGATAGGCCTTACGCGCACCGGAGCGCCCAAGCATCACGCCACCGGTTGGAAAGTCGGGGCCGGGGACGTATTCGATCAACTGTTCTGATGTAAGGTCGGGATCGTCGATCAGCGCCAGAGTCGCATCGACTACTTCGCCAAGGTTGTGCGGCGGAATGTTCGTCGCCATCCCCACGGCGATACCTCCGGCACCATTGACCAGCATGTTCGGGAAACGGGCCGGTAGAACCGTCGGCTCCCGATCCTTGCCGTCATAGTTGTCCTGAAAATCGACCGTTTCTTTTTCGATATCAGCCAACAGGGAAGCAGCGGGCTTGTCCATCCGCACTTCGGTATACCGCATCGCCGCCGGGTTATCGCCGTCCATCGAGCCAAAGTTGCCCTGACCATCCAGCAGCGGCAGTGACATCGAAAAATCCTGCGCCATCCGCACCAGCGCGTCGTAAATCGCACTGTCACCATGCGGGTGGTACTTACCCATCACGTCGCCCACCGGACGGGCCGATTTGCGGTACGCCTTATCGTGCGTATTCCCCGTTTCGTGCATTGCATAAAGGATACGCCGGTGCACCGGTTTCAGCCCGTCGCGCAAATCAGGGATCGCGCGGCTGACGATGACCGACATGGCATAGTCCAGATAGGACGTGCGCATTTCGGATTCGATGGAAACCGTCGGGCCGTCATAGACTGGGCGCTCGGGCGGGATTTCATCCATGTTTTCGGGGATTTCTGGCGTATCGCTCACGTAAACTGCCCGTGTCTTGTTCTGGGTCTATATCTTGTGGGTGTATCTTATCAGACCCGGCACATAAGGTGCAAGCAAGCAGCGCCTTTACGGGGAATTTCCCCGGTAATACTCAAGTAACATATTGTTATATAAGTATTAGAAGGTTTTCGTGGTATCTTGAATGGACCTTGTATCAAACAGGAGGTCTGCATGAAGCCAAGCGAAACCGAACTGATGCTCAAGGGGTATGGGCTGACGACGGCGGAGTTTTTCTATCATCTGCCCGATTACATCCACGTGTTGAACACGTTCATCTGGCAGGATTACGACCTTGCGCCGGATCATCCGAAACTGTTCAAATTCATCGACTTCTGGCAGCGCGAAATCGAAGGTCCGCTGCATTCTGTCAAGTTCACCCACCGCAAAATGATCGCACCCGGAGAGTGGCGCAACATGGTGGGCGAGTTTCGTGTGAATTGAGCGAGGGGCAAGTGCAGGTTCTGATGCTACATTCTCTCAAGGTAAAAAAGCCAAGGGACCGGCGCGTACACACTATTACAACTGGAACGAAGTCCGGTAATTCCTGAACTGATCAGCCAGAACAACTGGCTCCGCCCAGCACACAGAACTTGGCGCAATGGGGATGGTTCAGGTGAACGTCTGCTTCGGATTCGGCCAGAGAATGACCCAACTCGAACTCAGGCTCGTAGGGCAAAAGGGTACAGGCCAGCACCGCCGGGTGATCAGCGCCTTTCCGTTTCACCACCATGCGGGCGCTGGCGCACATCAACGCATCGGGTGACTTGTTCAGTATATCCCAGCAAGCCGTTGTAATCTCGGGCACTTCGACAGTTTCGTCCATTTCTGGGAACAGGACGGTCTGTGTCGGATCATACGGGTCTATGCCAAAGCCGTGTTCTGAAAAGAATGCGGCGTAACCCGCACGACTTTCCGTGTCAGACTCATCCCAAACGGTGCGTCCGGCGACAGCCATGTTAAAGCCGTGATCGTGCAGCCACTTCATACCCGTCAGGGTTTTTTCAAAGCTTCCTTTGCCGCGTTCAAGGTCGTGCAGTCCTGCCCGGTAATGATCTACGGAAACACGCAGGGTCAGCTTGTCATTGAATGTCTTTTGCAATGCCAGCAGCCCGTCGCGCATCTTGCGGCGCATCATCGGGGCCATCGCGTTGGTCAGGATCAGAACTTCGTACCCACGCTCCAGCGCGGCGCGTGTCATGTCGATCATCTCGGGGTTCATGAAGGGCTCGCCGCCCGTAAAACCAATTTCACGCACCGGCCAATTGCGGGCTTTGATCTGATCAAGATAGTCACGAACCTCGTCCGCAGTGATATAAACCAGCGCATCATTGGTCGGGCTGCTGGCGATATAGCAGTTGGCGCATTCAATATTGCACAGCGTGCCGGTATTGAACCACAGCGTCTGAGGGTTGGAAAGGGAAACCTTTGCGCGGGTCTGGCCGTCGGCCGTTACCAGTTTACGCTGAAACTTGCCGACATTGGCAAGCTGAGGGGCGTTGTCTTTCATTCCCACATCCGGTTCGTTGAAGTTGTCAAACTGATCTAGCCCTTTGTCGCGGATTTGGTAAGTCTGGCGCAGAGGTTCTGACAGAGTTTTGAACAGCGAGATTTATTAAATTTTGATTGCGCTAACATTGGACATGCTGGAAGTGTCAGGGTAAGGACAACTCATGGTTTCACGTGTCATCCCTGTTGATCCATTTGATCTGATCATTTTCGGCGGCACCGGTGATCTGGCGCAGCGCAAAATCCTGCCTGCGCTTTACCGTCGGTATTGTGCGGGTCAGTGGCACGAGGATGCCCGGATAATAGCAGCCGCGCGTGCCGGTCATTCGGCGGATGATTTTCGTAACATGGTTGCTGCGTCGCTGCATCGGCACGCTTCGGAACGGGCGCAGGATTCGCAAGCCCTGAACCGTTTCCTGCAACGGGTCGACTATGTATCGCTGGATGCCCTGACGACGGATGGTTGGGATGTACTGGGCGAAAAACTCTCGCCCGACCGGGTTCGCGCTTTCTATTTCTCGGTCGGTCCCAGCCTGTTCGGGCCATTGGCCCAGCGGGTTAGGGCGTATGATCTGGTGACAGAAGAAACCCGTATCGTGGTCGAAAAGCCGTTTGGACATGATTTGGCAAGCGCAAGGGATTTGAATGCCACATTGGCCGCGCATTTTGATGAAAATCAGATTTACCGTATCGACCATTATCTGGGCAAGGAAACCGTCCAGAATCTGATGGCGGTCCGGTTTGGCAATATGCTGTTCGAACCGCTGTGGAACAGCCAGTATGTCGACCATATCCAGATAACGGTTGCGGAAACTGTTGGTGTCGCAGGGCGCGAAGATTATTATGAGCGCGCGGGCGCGATGCGGGACATGGTGCAGAACCACTTGATGCAGCTGCTCTGCCTGATTGCGATGGAACCTCCGGCCAAGTTTGATCCTGACGCAGTTCGGGATGAAAAGCTCAAGGTGATCCGGGCGCTTGATTCGGTTGAACCGCACCACATCGTGCGGGGGCAGTTTGCGGTCGGTCCAGACGGGCCGGGGTACCGGGACTGCGTTGGCAATCCGCGATCAACCACCGAAAGCTATGTGGCGTTGAAGGCCCATATCAGCAATTGGCGTTGGGCAGGTACGCCGTTCTACCTGCGCACCGGTAAGCGTCTGGTGGCGCGCTCGTCGGTGATCAACGTGATGTTCAAGGACGCGCCGCATTCGATATTCGGGGAAGAGGCGGGGCGCCATGCAAATACGTTGTCGATCCGGTTGCAGCCGAACGAGGGGATCACGCTGAAGGTGACGATCAAGGAACCCGGGCAGGGGGGGATGCGACTGATCGACGTTCCCTTGGACATGAGCTTTGCCGAAGCCCTGGGCCCCGAAAATCAGGACCCGCCAGATGCGTATGAACGCCTGGTGATGGACGTGATCCGCGGAAACCAGACCCTGTTCATGCGCGGGGATGAGGTCGAGGCCGCCTGGGCCTGGACCGATCCGATCATCGCCGGATGGTTGGCACGTGGGGATGTGCCCAAGCCTTATGACAGCGGCAGCACGGGGCCGGGCGACGCCGAACTTCTGATGAAACGTGACGGACGTCACTGGCAAGGGATAAAGCCATGAAAATTCAGGAATATGCTGATCGCGAAATGCTTGCCATCGACGTGGCCAACGTGCTGGCGGGCGACCTTGAGGCCGCATTGCTGCACCATGATACCATTGCAATGGCCGTTCCTGGGGGAACAACTCCGGGCCCTGTTTTTGATAGCCTGTGTGCCGCTGATCTTGAATGGGATCGTGTGCGTGTGTTGCCGACGGATGAACGCTGTGTGCCAGCAGATCATGACCGCTCGAACGAACGTTTGATCCGCGAAAGGTTGCTGACCAGCCGGGCCTCTGTGGCACAATACATTCCGCTTTATGTCCCTGATTCAGAACCTGAGGCAGCGTTGCCCGAAATCGAGTCGCTGATTGCGCCGGTATTGCCATTGTCGGTGCTGGTACTGGGAATGGGCGAAGACATGCACACGGCCTCATTGTTTCCGGGAATGGAAGGGCTGGACGAGGCATTGCGCAGTGATGCACCTACGTTGATCGTCGCCCGGACCGAAACGCAGCCAGAGGCGCGAATTTCCCTGACCGCTCCGGTCCTGGACGGGGCGCTGTCGAAACATCTGATCATCTATGGACAGGCAAAACGCGCCGTTCTTGAAAAAGCCATGTCGCTACCACCGGAAGAGGCACCGATCGCCGCAGTTCTTGGTGGCATGACCGTACACTGGGCGGAGTAAGGCAATGCATCTGGATGCTTTGAGAACACTGGCTCAGACGACAAGTGACCGTCGTATCCTTGACCTGTTTGCGGCAGATGCAAACCGGGCCGAAGGATTTTCGGCCTCAACCGGGGATATGGTATTCGACTATTCAAAAACACAGATCGATGATGCGGTGCGATCCGCGCTCATTCAATTGTGTGCAGAGGCTGGTCTTGCGTTTCGGCGTGATGCGATGTTCGCGGGCGAGAAGATCAACGAGACCGAAGGGCGTGCGGTGTTGCACACGGCCTTGCGCAACCTTGATGGCGGGCCGGTTGAAGTGGACGGTCAGGATGTCATGCCCGAGGTTCTGGATACGCTGCAACGGATGCGCGTGTTCGCTGAGGAGGTGCGTGGCGGTGCTATCGCTGGAGCGGGGGGCAACTTTACCGATGTGGTCAATATCGGCATCGGCGGGTCAGACCTCGGCCCTGTCATGGCCACATTGGCGCTGGCACCTTATCACGATGGACCACGGGTGCATTACGTCTCGAACGTGGATGGGGCGCATATCGCGGATACGTTGCGGCAGCTCGACCCGACGCGCACGCTGGTCATTGTCGCCTCAAAAACCTTCACCACAATCGAAACAATGACCAATGCGCGCACCGCCCGCGCGTGGATGTCAGAAGGCGGCGGCGATCCGTCGCGCCAATTCGCCGCCGTTTCCAGCGCTTTGGACAAGACGAAAGCCTTCGGTATTCCCGAGGCGCATGTATTTGGTTTCGCCGATTGGGTCGGTGGGCGTTATTCGGTTTGGGGGCCGGTCGGCTTGCCGGTCATGATTGCTGTTGGTTCAAACGCATTTGACGCGTTTTTACGCGGCGGGCAGGCGATGGACCTGCACTTCCGCTCGGCTGACTGGGATGAAAACATGCCTGTGATGCTGGCATTGGTTGGCATCTGGCATCGTCAGGTTCTGGGGCATACCAGTCGTGCGGTGCTGCCTTATGACCAGCGGCTTTTGCGCCTGCCCGCATATTTCCAGCAGTTGGAAATGGAATCGAATGGCAAATCCGTGGCGATGGATGGCTCAACCCTCGCAATGCCTTCAGGTCCTGTCGTCTGGGGTGAGCCTGGCACCAATGGACAACACGCGTTTTACCAGCTGATCCATCAGGGTACGGGTGTCATTCCCTGCGAATTCATGGTTGCGGCCGAGGGGCATGAACCCGAATTGACCCATCACCACCGTCTGCTTTTGGCCAATTGTCTGGCGCAGTCCGAGGCCCTGATGCGTGGCCGCTCGTTCGAAGAAGCGCGTCAGCGTATGGCGCAGCAGGGGTATCTGGGGGATGAACTGGATCGACAGGCCCGGCACCGGGTTTTCCCCGGCAATCGTCCCTCGACAACATTGATTTACCCCAAACTCACACCGTTTGTGTTGGGTCAGATTATTGCGCTTTACGAACACCGGGTGTTTGTCGAAGGCGTGTTGCTGGGCATCAACTCATTCGACCAATGGGGGGTTGAGCTGGGCAAGGAACTGGCCAACTCGCTTGGTCCCATCGTGGACGGTGAAGAAAGCGCCGAGGGCAAGGATGGGTCGACCGCAGCATTGGTCGCCTACGCGCTGAAACACCGGGATTAAGCGGTGGAAATGTAGTCCGCTATCGGTGTGGGCTGCATTCTTTTATTGTCAGACAATTAAATGATTGGCAGGGTTCCGTCTTAGGAAACGGCTGGACTGACGGTACGGGAGACACCCCTGCTTGTCAGTGCCAGACAGAACAGGCAGGGGCCAGGCAAGGCCCCGCCCATGACGGGAGGATGTCCATGCTGGGACAGATGATGACGCAGCCTTTGCTGATTTCGTCGCTGATTGATCACGCACAGCGTTACCACGGTCAGACCGAGATCATCTCGGTCGAAACGGATGGAACGGTGACCGAAACCAATTGGTCCGAGATAGCTGTGAACGCCCGGCGTTTGGCGTCGGCCCTGACGCGGCTGGGTCTGGAGCCGCAGGACAGGGTCGGTACGCTGGCCTGGAACAATCGTCGCCATCTGGAGATCTATTATGCCGCCTCGGGTGCGGGATATGTCTGTCACACTGTCAATCCGAGGCTTTTTCCTGAACAACTGACGTATATCATCAACCATGCTCAGGATCGGGTGTTGTTCTTTGATGCAACCTTCGTCCCGCTGGTTGCCACCTTGCACGGTGCGCTGACGGATGTTCGCCATTTTGTTCTGATGGGCCCCCGCAATGATGACGCTGCAGCAAAGATACCCGACCTGAAATTTTATGATGAGCTGATCGAAAACGGTGATGCGGCCTTTGATTGGCCTGAACTGGATGAAAACACCGCGTCAGGGCTGTGTTACACGTCGGGTACAACCGGCCATCCCAAGGGGGTTCTTTATTCCCACAGATCGACGGTCCTGCACAGCTTCGCGTCGAATACGCGCGATGTGATCGGCTTTTCGGCGATGGATGTCGTGATGCCCGTCGTTCCTATGTTCCACGTTAATGCATGGGGGTCGCCTTATGCCTGCGCCATGTCAGGCTCGCGTCTTGTGCTGCCCGGCCCGGATTTGCATGGCGAGGCGCTGGTCAACCTGATCGACACCTATGGTGTGACGCTGGCCATGGGGGTGCCAACAATCTGGCAGGGACTGTTGGCACATGCCACCAAATGCGGGACGAGTTTGAAAAGCCTCGAACGGACCGTGATTGGGGGTGCCGCTTGCCCACCCTCGATGATGGATATCTTCCGGAATAAATATGGCGTCGATACGGTCCATGCGTGGGGCATGAGCGAGATGAGCCCGCTAGGCACGGCCAACCACCCATTGGCCAAACATCTGGTGCTGCCTCTGGACGAACAACACCTTATCCGTCTGAGTCAGGGCCGGCCACCGTTTGGGGTTGAACTGAAAATCGTAGATGATGACGGCAACGATCTGCCGCATGACGGTGAAACGCAGGGCGATCTGATGGTGCGGGGGCATTGGGTGCTGGACAGCTATTTCCTGCTGCAGGATCAGGATTTGTTGCAAGACGGGTGGTTCGCCACAGGCGACGTCGCAACGCTGGACGCCGATGGTTACATGACCATCCGGGATCGATCCAAGGACATCATCAAGTCCGGAGGGGAGTGGATCAGCTCGGTCGAACTTGAAAACATCGCTGTTGCGCACCCGAAACTGGCAACTGCCGCCGTTGTCGGTGTTCCGCATCCGAAATGGGACGAACGGCCCTTGCTGGTCGCTGTAAGGGCCGAGGGTGAGGATCCAAGCGAAGAAGAGGTTCTGGCCTTCTTCGAAGGGAAAATCGCCAAATGGCAGATTCCTGATAAAGTCGTCTTTGTTGACGCGCTGCCGCTGAACGCAACCGGAAAGGTGCTGAAACGCAACCTTCGTGCGGATTTCAAGGATGCCCTTGCGGGGTGAGATGTGATCTTGCGGGGTGAATTGGCTCCGGCGGTAGGGATCGAACCTACGACCAATTGATTAACAGTCAACTGCTCTACCGCTGAGCTACGCCGGAACGGTCCGCGCCGTATAGCAACCGGAGTATCCGGCGTCCAGAGGGCGGTCATCATTTTTTCAACGAAAAAGCCCCAGAAAACCGATGTGGTTTCTGACTCTGACAAAAGATTGAATATTGGGAAATTTTGGCTCCGGCGGTAGGGATCGAACCTACGACCAATTGATTAACAGTCAACTGCTCTACCGCTGAGCTACGCCGGAACTGAGGGGCGTATAACAATCCGGATTTCCGACGTCCAGAGGTTAAGCACGCGAACTTAAAAAAATTTGTGTGGCGTCAAAAAACTCTGCGAAAAACCGCAGTGGCAGATAATTCGCTGTGCGGTGACACCTGCTTTTTTCCTGTCAGATCAACGAGGTGGGCAAAAACGTTTCGCTCTGCGGCTGGCAGCAGGGTCGCGGGTGTGTCGGTGTAGATACGCTCGGCCAATTGCCGCGCCGTTCCGTCTGCATCCCCCAATGCAGTCAGAATCTGGGCTTCTCGGTTTTGCCTGTGTCGTATCAGCCAGTCCAATCGCGCTGCGGGGTCTGTGATCGGTGCACCGTGGCCCGCGTGAAAAACTGACCAGTCGCGCGCGCGCAGGCGGTGGCAGGCCGTCATGAAATCAGTCAGGTCTCCGTCCGGTGGTGACACCAGCGAACTGGCCCATCCCATCACATGGTCAGCGGTGAAACAGGTATCCTTCCATGCCAGCGCAATGTGGTTTCCCAGATGCCCCGGGGTGTGAATAACCTCAAGCTGCCAGTCATCGCCCAAGATGACCTCACCATCCGCAACCTCGACATCCGGTCGAAACGCGGTGTCGATGCCTTCGCCACCTCCGGCCAACCCACGCGCTGCAAGGGTTGTCATAACAGCGCTGCGACCGGCTTCGGGGCCACCAAACGCATAGATCGCAGCTCCCGTTCGCGCGGCAAGGGGTGCTGCCAAGGGTGAGTGATCCAGATGTGTGTGCGTGACGACTATGTGGCTGATTCTCTGACCAGGTCGCAGTTCATTCAGGATCGCGTTCAAATGCTCTACGCTTGCGGGGCCGGGATCAATGACGGCAATGTCGCGATCGCCCAGCAGATAGGTGTTGGTTCCGCGATAGGTCATCGGTGACGGGTTGGGGGCCAGAATGCGCCGAAGACCCGGTTGCAATTCTGTCGCAACACCCGAAGGCGGATTGAATTCGTCAGGTGCCTGCATTCTGTGCTCTTCCTCTTGTACGGGCAGCCCGCTAGGTTTAGCGCATGTCCACGCACTGGCTCAAACCCTATATGCCACGCAGCCTTTACGCCCGGGCAGCATTGATTCTGGTTCTTCCTGTGATCGTGCTGCTTCTGGTCGTTGGAGTTGCTTTTCTTCAAAAGCATCTGGAAGATGTCACTGACCAGATGACGCGCGCAGCCTCAAGGGAAGTGATGCTGATCACCACCATGATGGAGGGGGCCGAGACGCAGCACCAGGCATTGGCCGAAGTGCGCCCGGATCTTCTGGCGCTGGAAATGCAGGCCAGATTTCTGCCCGCCAACGAAACTCCCAAAATTGACCGTCCACGGTGGTACGACTTCATAGCACCGCAGGTCGAGGCCGAACTTCGTGCAAGGTTGCCAGAGCTGAGTGCTGTAGCGTTGCCAAGCAGCCGCGAAGCGCGTCTGTACCTGGATACACATCTGGGGGTGCTGGAACTGACCTTTGACCGGCGCAGATTGTCGCCAGCGGCGCCGCATCAGTTGATCGTGACGATGCTGTTTTTCGCGATCATAATGACCTCGATTTCATTTCTGTACATGCGAAACCAGTTGCGCCCTATCACACGGCTGGCCAATGCGGCGCAGGCGTTTGGACGAGGGCGGAGCGTACCATATTCACCGGGCGGTGCCATCGAAGTACGCGCGGCGGGGAATGCGTTTTTGGATATGCGGTCACGGATCGAACGTCAGATCGAACAACGGACGCTGATGTTATCAGGCGTAAGCCATGATCTGCGCACGCCTTTGACGCGCCTGAAGCTAGGACTGGCCATGCTGCCCGAGGATGAGGCACGACCTTTGCTACAGGATGTAAAGGAAATGCAATCCTTGGTTGATGCATTCCTCGAATTTTCGCGCGGGGCGTCCGAAGGATCGCCCGAGGAAATCAGCCCGGCGGAATTTGTTCGACAGATTGTGGATGACGCCAATCGGGCAGGGCATCGGGCCGAGTTGGTCACTGTCGAGGGTGAGGGAACGGCAATGCTGCGCCCTATGGCTGTTCGTCGGGCCGTTGAAAACCTGATCGGCAACGCCGTGCGCTACGGCAGCCGTGCTGAGGTCAGCCTGTCGCTGAACGCCAAGTCAATGCGCATCCGTGTCGAAGATGATGGCCCTGGAATTCCCGCAGAGCAGCGCACAGAGGCGGTCAAACCCTTTACGCGGCTCGACCCAGCGCGCAACCAGAATCAGGGCAGTGGCGTGGGTTTGGGGTTGGCGATCGTGGCGGACGTTGCGCGCGCCCATGGTGGAACTCTGAGACTGGCCAAAAGTGAACGCCTGGGCGGTTTGTGCGCGGATATAATTATTGGCCGGTAAACGCCTGGCACCTTTGCCGCTCCAAACCTGCGCCAATATGACGATATTCTGAGCCGAGGCGCTGGATTTCTCGCGAAATGATTTCGGAGTTTTTAGCAAGACCTGTCATCCCACGGCGATTAAACCGAAACCGAAAATCAGTGAACAGAATAAATGCGTCTGATTTCCAAGCGTATGTAGACAGGGTACGCAAGACGTGACGAACGCCTGAGGTCATAAATACAAACAAAACCAGCAGGATGGGCGGTGTGTTCAAGGCAAGTGGCGGTGATTTGGTAGGCCCGGAGGGACTCGAACCCCCAACCAAAGCGTTATGAGCGCTCTGCTCTAACCAATTGAGCTACAGGCCCGCCTAGGCGCATTGCGTATCACGGTGAACAGCCGCGTCAAGCCTGACCGTTGCAACAAACGCCACAATCGAATAACCCGCCCGCAAAGCATTCAAAAGGAACTGGCCATGACAGCGGGCAAGAACGGAATCACCTATGCCGATGCAGGCGTAGATATTGACGCGGGCAATGCTCTGGTTGACCGGATCAAGCCCGCAGCAAAGCGAACCAACCGCCCCGGCGTGATGAGCGGTCTGGGCGGTTTCGGCGCACTGTTCGACCTGAAAGCTGCTGGGTATCAGGATCCCATTCTGGTTGGTGCCACGGACGGGGTTGGTACAAAACTGCGAATTGCGATCGATACCGGCGTCGTGGATGGGGTTGGCATCGATCTGGTGGCCATGTGTGTCAATGACCTGATCTGTCAGGGGGCCGAGCCCCTGTTTTTTCTCGACTATTTCGCGACAGGCAAGTTGGACACAGATACAGCCGCGCGGATCATTGAAGGAATTGCCGAAGGCTGTGCACAATCCGGTTGTGCTCTGATTGGTGGCGAAACTGCCGAGATGCCCGGTATGTACCCTGATGGCGATTTCGATCTGGCCGGATTCTCGGTCGGGGCAATGGAACGCGGTGCCGATCTGCCTTCGGGGGTGCAGGCGGGGGATGTGCTGCTTGGTCTGGCCTCGAACGGAGTGCATTCCAACGGGTACTCACTGGTACGTAAACTCGTCGAACTGTCTGGGCTGGGCTGGGATGCACCGTGCCCCTTTGGTGAAGGTTCGTTGGGCGAGTCACTGCTTACGCCGACGCGCCTTTATGTCAAACCGGCCCTGTCCGCGATCCGCGAAGGTGGCGTTCACGCACTGGCCCATATCACCGGTGGCGGTCTGACCGAGAACCTGCCGCGCGTATTGCCGGAAGGGCTGGGGGCCCAGATTGATCTGGACAGCTGGCAATTGCCGTCTGTATTCAGCTGGATGGCGCAGATTGGCGGTATTGCGGAAGCCGAGATGCTCAAGACCTTCAACTGTGGCATCGGTCTGATCATTGTGTGCGACCCGGATAGGGCCGATCAGCTTTCGACATTGCTGGCCGAGGCCGGCGAGACGGTGGCGCGGATCGGCGCTGTCACCGAAACGCCCGGAGTTGCCTATTCGGGCAAACTGTTGTGAGCCCCAAGCGCGTCGCGATCCTGATTTCGGGGGGCGGGTCCAACATGGTGTCGCTTGTCGACAGCATGACCGGTGATCATCCGGCGCGGCCCTGTTTGGTTCTGTCCAACAATGCGCAGGCGGGCGGGCTGAAAAAAGCTGCGGACCGTGGCATTCCGACCGCAGTGGTTGATCACCGGCCATTCAAGGGCAATCGCGCAGCCTTTGAGGCTGAGTTGCTGAAGCCTTTGGAAGAAGCGCGGCCGGATATTGTCTGCCTGTCCGGGTTCATGCGGGTCCTGACCGCGGATTTCGTTACCCGCTTTCAGGGGCGAATGTTGAACATCCATCCGTCATTGCTGCCCAAATACAAGGGGTTACATACCCACGCGCGCGCAATTGAAGCGGGAGATGCGGAACATGGATGTTCGGTTCATGAGGTGACGGCGGCCCTGGATGATGGCCCAATTCTGGGTCAGGCACGGGTGGATATCGAACCAGCAGATACCCCGGACACTTTGGCCGCAAAAGTTCTGATCTGGGAACATGAACTTTATCCGGCGGTGCTGCGCCGCTTTGCTGAAGGCAACAGGTCACCTGTTCTCATGCCCTGAGGTTCCGAGGGTGATTTACACTCGCCTGAAAATCGTCCTATGGTCGTCGGTATCGCTTGGGGGCGAGGGATATTACGGGCACTCACAAGAGCAAGAGCAAAACTAGTACGGCGCATGAAAACTCTGACGACGACGCAAGAACTGGCCGATTTCTGCAAGGCGGCCGCAAGCTATCCATATATCACAGTCGATACCGAGTTTCTGCGCGAGCGGACCTATTATTCGAAACTGTGCCTCGTGCAACTGGCGGTTCCCTCTGATGATGAAGACAGCGCGGTTCTGGTCGATCCGTTAGTGGATGGCCTGTCCCTCGAACCTCTGTATGAGCTTTTCCGAAACGAGAACGTGGTCAAGGTGTTCCACGCCGCGCGTCAGGATCTTGAGATATTCTGGGTCGAGGCGGGTGTGTTCCCCAACCCGTTGTTCGACACACAGGTCGCCGCAATGGTCTGCGGGTTTGGTGAGCAGGTCGGCTATGAGACGCTGGTACGGAAAATCTGCAAGCAGGGCGTGGACAAGACGTCGCGGTTCACCGATTGGTCCCGTCGTCCTTTGACGGAAGCCCAGAAAACGTATGCATTGGCAGATGTGACGCATCTGCGCAGAATCTATGAACACCTCGCTGCGGAACTCAATAAAACGATGCGTAACCACTGGGTGGCTGAAGAGTTGCGTACGCTGACGCAGCCTGCCACGTATGATATCCGTCCCGAAGAGGCGTGGAAGCGGGTCAAAACGCGAACGAACTCGGTCAAGTTCCTAGCCGTCGTACGCGAGTTGGCGCAGTTTCGCGAAGGGTATGCGCAGGAGCATAACGTGCCGCGCAACCGGGTCTTTAAGGATGACGCCCTAGTCGAACTGGCGTCGACCAAGCCTAAAACAATCGCCGATCTCGGTGCGTCTAGGCTTTTGCTGCGAGAGGCGCGCAAAGGTCCGATTGCCGAAGGTATTCTTGCTGCGGTGACGAAGGGCGTGAATTGTCCGCAGGAAAATCTGCCGAAGATCGACAACTCCCGTGACAACCTGAAGGTCAACCCGGCTTTGGCTGACTTGCTTCGGGTTCTGCTGAAATCCAAAACCGAAAGTTCGGGCGTTGCGGCCAAACTGATCGCAACTAGTTCCGAACTGGACCAGATTGCCGCTGGCGAGCGAGAATTGCCCGCAATGTCGGGGTGGCGTTACGAGGTCTTTGGTGAAGACGCGCTGAAACTGTGCGAGGGGAAAATCGCGCTGGCGGCCAAAGGGCAGGCGGTCAAGGTCGTCTCGCTTTAACGGCGATTACCGCCGCCGCGATTCCAAAGTGTTCTGTTGCCCGACGACACGGATCAGGCGAATGCCTTCAAGATCCTGGGTCGAGACATTTATTGCATCCGACACCATTCGTGTGCGTTCAGATCCTTGCGGGGTCTGTGAGCTGGGGTAATTCACTCGGAAAACAAACTCCAGAACTCCCTTTTCTTTGTTTTCTTCTGAATTAACCGAAACCAAGCGTGCGTTATAGGCACCCTGCCGAAGCGCGGTGCCAGAGGAGTAGATGATCGCGCCTGATGGTATTGGTTCGATCCGCAGTTCGTCGATCTTGGCGATTGGAACACTGGTGTCTTCGGCATCTGGGCGCGAAAACAGGCCGCTTCCCTCACTTGTCTTGGGAACTAACGCATCGGCGGCATTTGGGTCCGGCGGCGTTTCAGACTTCACAGACCGGCTGGAGCCAAACCAGTTTGACGGATTCACCCGCGAGTCGCGCCAGCTGCCGCAGGCAGTCAGGGTCAGCATGGCGATGATAAGAACGGACAGAGACTTTGGCATGGACCCACTGCTTTTCACACGAATTCAGACAATGGGTTAGCGCAATTTCTTCGCGTTGAAAAGCCACAGCTGGGGCTGGACAGCAGGTGTTCGTCGGCTTAGGTCACATTGTGATTTCAACGAAAGGATCACTGCGCCATGGCCACGCCTGCCTTTGAAGACATTGTCGAGGATTTCGAGTTTCTCGAAGACTGGGAAGACCGGTATCGCCATGTCATCGAACAGGGCAAGGCGATGGAGCCTTTGGATGACGCGTTGAAAGTTCCGGCGACAAAGGTTCATGGTTGCGCCAGTCAGGTCTGGCTGCACCCGATAATCGAAGCTGGCGTGTTCAAATTTGATGGCGACAGTGACGCGCTGATCGTTCGCGGGCTGATCGCCGTGCTTCGGTCCCTTTACAACGGGCTGCCGGTGTCCGAGGTGCCGCAGGTCGATGCGGCGGCGGAACTGGCCCGATTGGGCCTAAACGATCATCTGTCAGCGCAGCGGTCCAATGGATTGCGAGCCATGATCGAACGTATCCGCCAGGTCGCGCAGGAAAACGCCTAAGGTCACTCGGGGCGGTTTGCCCAGTCTGACAAAGTGGTTTCCAGATCACCGTAGCCGGTGAAACGCCGTTCGAACGCCAATCCCATGCGGACCGCGCATTCCCGTGCGCGTTCAGTCAGTTTCGGATCGTCGATCTGGGCCTGATAAATCAATTTGGTGTAATTGCCGAAATACATGTCCCGCAGTTCCGGGTGGCGATCCAGGCCCAGTGGTTTCCAGACAAACGCGTCGAATTGGCGGGCAAGAAAGTCAGTCAGGTAGAAGGCAGTTGTTTCGTCCTCGCCGCGTTCTTGAAAGGCCTGATTGCCTTCGAAGAACGAATAGCAGTGAGGGCCTTCTACCATCTCGACACCCAGTTTTTTGCAGGCGGATTGCAGCAGGCCTCCGGTTCCGCAATCGGCATAAACCACATAGATTTTTTCGAACCTGTCGCGGTGTTTGGCCACGGTGTCTTCAACTGCCTGTGTGATCCGTTCCGGATGAACATGCAGGATTGCAGGCAGGCAGGTCAGCGCCATGTGATCCCAGCCGTTGCGCGTTTTGATATCCAAAATTTCGCGCGCAAGTGCCCCACAGGCGATCAGCAGGATGCTTGCGTTTTCCACGCCGTCATAGCCTTTGGTCGTCAGGCTTGCATCATCTGGTAGCGTATCGCTTGGCATGGATCGGCATCCTTATGGGCTCATGGCACAAGAGAATGAAAACAGCTTGCAGGCAAGCCTTCTTCCGACATCTCGTGTCAGGCTGCCGACGTTCGTGTTTCGAATGCCGATAACAGAGGCCGAACGGGCGGGCCGTAGGCGGCGATACCTTGCTTCGATAACTCGGGAAATAAGGACAGAATCTCCTGTCTGGCTGACTGTTCAAGGGCGTTCCAGATTTGGGCGCCGGGATGAAAGCTCTCGCTCAGGCAGCCTTCAGCCCAGAGCAGCTCATGCTGATCAAACAGCAGATGAATGTAGGTTACGACCCCGCCGGGATTGAGGATGATGTCATGTCCGTTAATCAGATGCTTGGCCGGGGCCAGTGCTTCGATTTGGCCGGTATGCAGTTCCAGGCGCCAGTTCTGGATCAGTATCCGGTGTTGCTGCGACACTAGCAGATCGCGGGTGTTCCCAAGCGCACCTGCCTTGAACAGGACCGGCGCGAACGCGCCAATCGCCTGAACCCGCCGCTGCCCGGCCCAGCGTACCTTTTGAAACCCGTGATCAAGGGTTTCCACCCAGTCGCCGGGGCGCAGCGTTTCCACCGGGCGTTCACCCTTGCGGGTTCTGATCAGTGTTCCGGGCGTGAAACAGGGGACCAGAGTCCAGTCCTCTCGGCTGGACACCATGCCTGAATATCGATTGCCAGCAAGGCTGTTGAAGGTGATCGAATGTATAGGCCCCGCTTCCAGAGCGGCCTGATCTGCATTGGCTGAGAACTCAGGCACCAAATATGTGTTGCCATCCACATCCTGCGCGACAACGGCAGTAATGTTTGCACTTGTGCCGTCGAAATAAGTGACGGTGGCGTGGTACACTGATGTGCCATCAAAGGTTTGCGGCGCGCCGCCGTCGATCGAAAACCGATCATTGGCAGACATGTTGTTCATGTCATAGGCAGAGCCGGAGTTTCCAACCACGTTCCATGTCACGCTGTTATGCGCCAACGGCGCGTCCGCGTGACCGAAGGTTTGCCCAACCAGGGCAGAGGCGTTTTCGGCGATATTATTGCCCTCGGCGATATCGATATCGGCAAGTTTGCCCAACGAAATGGCTGTGAAAGACTGCGGCACGGAACCCCCGAAACTTGGACGTTTCGGTTTTTAACCGCACTTTCGTTTACAAACGGATAAACGATACACCTCATGAAGGGGCGGAGCGCTAAAACGAAAAAGACCGCCCGAAACGGGCGGCCTTTTAAGAAAAACCTTAAAGGTCTTAGCCAGCCAGTTGGTTGTGCTTGCGGCCCACGAAATCCTTGGCGGTTTCCACTGCAACCGCAGCGTCACGGCAGTAGGCGTCTGCACCGATGGCTTTGCCGAACTCTTCGTTCAGCGGCGCGCCACCGACCAGAACAATGTAATCGTCGCGCACGCCCTGTTCGACCAGAGTGTCGATAACGACTTTCATGTAGGGCATCGTGGTGGTCAGCAGTGCGGACATACCCAGAATGTCGGGCTGTTCCGTCTCCAGTGCTTCCAGGTAATTCTCGACCGGGTTGTTGATTCCCAGATCGACAACTTCGAATCCTGCACCTTCCATCATCATCGACACAAGGTTCTTGCCGATATCGTGGATGTCACCCTTCACGGTGCCGATGACCATCTTGCCAACACGCGGAGCACCGGTTTCGGCCAGCAGCGGCTTGAGGATCGACATGCCGCCTTTCATTGCGTTGGCCGCCAGCAGAACCTCGGGAACAAACAGAATGCCGTCGCGGAAGTCATGGCCCACAATGGTCATGCCGCCAACCAGGGCTTTGGTCAGGATGTCATACGGCGTCCATCCGCGTTCCAGCAGGATATTGGTGCCTTCTTCGATCTCTTCTTTCAATCCGTCATAGAGATCGTCGAACATCTGATCGACCAGTTCGTCATCATTCAGTTCGGACAGGACGATATCTTCTTCGTCGGACATGGGGTATTCCCTGTGCTGGGCGGGCCATCGGCCCGTGGTGGCATTTTTTCCGTTTTGGCCAAAACGTCGCATTCTGACTGTGACGATTGCGACGTTGGTCGTTTCGGGACCGACCTATATGCCAAAAATGGCACCGGCTCGATTGAAAAGTCTGCAATATAATCCTGTTTATTTTTCATCTATGCGTTCCTTTTTCTTCGTTGGGTTGGCTTGCACTGGTTTTGGTTCAGGCCTATCGTGCAAAAAGAACAAATAGGGAACAAATGTGCCGTGAGCATCGGGTATGTCGTCAAGGCAAGGGGGGTGGCGTCCAATACAGCCGGGCGGTTTGAACGGTTTGCAACGCAGGCCGTTGACGATGGGTGGGACATCGATGAAGACTTGCCGCCCCTGCGAACCGAGACGCAGGATGAGGTGGCGCGCAGTGCCATCACCTATAACCGCTCACCCGATTTGCCTTTTGACCGTTCGATCAACCCGTATCGGGGGTGCGAGCATGGCTGTGTCTATTGTTTTGCCAGACCAAGCCACGCCTATCTGGGCTTGTCCGCAGGGCTGGATTTCGAAACCCGCCTTATTGCGCGCCCCAACATGAGCATTGTTCTGCGCAAGGAACTGTCGGCAAAGTCCTACAAGGTCGCCACGCTCGCGTTCGGGACAAACACTGACCCATACCAGCCCATTGAAAAAAACCGCCTGATTACAAGGTCGTGCCTTGAGGTCTTGCAAGAGTTCAACCACCCCGTCGCAATCGTGACCAAAGGAACACTGATCGAGCGGGATCTGGATATTCTGGCTGACATGGCCAGCCGGGGATTGGTGCGGGTCGGTATATCGCTCACCACGCTGGATGCAGGTCTGTCCCGGCGGATGGAGCCCCGCGCACCGTCTCCGGTGCGTCGGTTGCAGACGATCAGAGCGTTGACCGATGCGGGTGTTCCGGTTCGCGTAATGACTTCGCCTATTGTGCCCGGGCTGACAGATCATGAGTTGGAGAACCTGTTGGGTGCCGGAAAAGAGGCGGGCGCAGATGCGGCAAGCTGGATCATGTTGCGATTGCCGCGCGAAGTCTCTCAGCTTTGGCAGGACTGGCTGGCAGAGTACGAACCCGCCCGTGCAGAGAAGGTCATGTCCAAGCTGCGCGAAATGCATGGCGGGCGGGATTATGACCCGCGCTGGGGGCACAGGATGCGGGGTGAGGGGGACTATGCCGAGCTCATCGCCCTGAGGTTTGCTAAAACCTGCAAAAGACTGGGGCTTTCGATCAAATCCGCCCCATTACGATGCGATCGGTTTGCAGTTCCGCCGCAGCCCGGGGATCAAATGAGCTTGTTCTGAAACCAAATGCCGAACCTTTCGTTGTTTCTGTATCGAAAGCAAAAGACCCCGGTTTTACCGGGGCCTTCTGGATTGGTTGCGAACCCTAATGGATTAGCGGTTTTCGATGTCCACGTAGTCGCGCAGCGTCTCACCCAGATACAGCTGACGCGGGCGGCCGATTTTGTTTTGTGGATCGGCGATCATCTCTTTCCACTGGCTGACCCAGCCAACAGTACGTGACAGGGCGAAGATCGGCGTGAACATCGAGGTTGGGAAACCCATCGCCTCGAGGATGATACCCGAATAGAAGTCGACATTTGGGAACAGCTTTTTCTCGGCGAAATACGGGTCTTCCAGCGCTTCGCGTTCCAGTTCCTTGGCAACCTGCAATTTCGGGTTGTCTTCAACGCCCAGCAGGTCAAGAACTTCGTCTGCCGATTGCTTCATTACTTTGGCGCGCGGATCGAAGTTCTTGTACACACGGTGGCCAAAGCCCATCAGGCGGAACGGGTCATTCTTATCCTTGGCGCGGGCGATGAATTCGGGAATGCGATCAACGGTGCCGATCTCTTCCAGCATTTCCAAGCAGGCCTGATTTGCGCCGCCATGTGCCGGACCCCAAAGGCAAGCGATGCCAGCGGCGATACAGGCAAACGGGTTTGCGCCCGAGGACGACGCCAGACGCACGGTCGATGTCGAGGCATTCTGTTCGTGGTCTGCATGCAGTGTAAAGATGCGGTCCATGGCCCGGCTGAGGATCGGGTTGACCTCATATTCCTCGGCAGGAACGCTGAAACACATGCGCAGAAAGTTCGACGCATAGTCCAGATCGTTGCGTGGATAAACGAAAGGCTGACCGGTGTGGTACTTATAGGCCCACGCAGCAATTGTCGGCATCTTGGCGATCAGACGATGCGATGCGATTTCACGCTGCTGCGGGTCCGAGATATCCGTTGAATCGTGATAGAAGGCCGACATCGCGCCAACAACGCCGACCATGATGGCCATCGGGTGCGCGTCACGGCGGAAACCACGATAGAAATACTGCATCTGCTCGTGCAGCATGGTGTGGCGTGTGATCGTGGTCTCGAACTTCTCAAGATCCTTTGCCGCCGGTAGTTCTCCGTACAGCAGAAGATAACAGACTTCAAGGAAATGCGATTTCTCGGCCAGTTGGTCGATCGGATAGCCCCGGTGCAGCAGTTCGCCTTTTTCGCCGTCGATATAGGTGATCGTGCTGTCGCAACTGGCGGTCGAAGTGAATCCAGGATCGTAGGTGAAGACGCCGGCCTGACCGTAAAGTTTTCGAATATCAATGACATCCGGACCGGCGGTCGGGGAATGAACCGGCAACTCATACTCTTTGCCGTGAACGGTCAGAGTGGCTGTTTTGTTGCTGTCAGTCATGGTTATCCCTTCTTCATTCATGCGCATGCCAAAGGAACCTCAGGCAGTGCGGGCAACGACTGCGCGCTCTCGCGCAGTCCGGGTGTTAGCGGAGCAGCGTTACCCGTTTATGAAGCTCGGGTTATTTCGCTGCTTCTGAAAGCCGCGCCAGGGTTTCATCCCGTCCCAGCACAAGCATCATGTCAAAAACTGAAGGTGTGACGGCGCGACCAGCCAAGGCAGCCCTGAGCGGGCCAGCCAGCTTGCCGAACGTGAGCTCCTTTGACTCAGCAAAGGAATTCAGGGTCTCCTCCAGTTCGTTCCGGGACCAGCTAGCATTTTGCAGCTGCGGCGTCAATTCTTCCAGTATACCGTCGGATACAGATGCCAGCACCTTTGCAGCTTTCTCGTCGGGAGAAATTGGGCGTTCCGTTATGACAAAGTGAGCCTTTTCAAGGAGTTCAGGAAAGGTTCGCGCCCGATCCTTGAGGCAATACATCGCACGTTCCAAATCACTCGATTGTGTATCTGTCAGGGGGGGTAAAGCGGCTGCGGCCAAGTACGCTTCGATTTCATGCCGCAGCGCAGCATCATCGGAGATGGCGATGTGTTGACCACAAAGGTTTTCAAGTTTTTTCAGATCAAAACGGGCCGGACTTTTGCCGATTCCGTTCAGATCAAACCATTCCTTTGCCTGCGCATCGGTAAAGAACTCATCGTCACCATGACTCCAGCCCAGACGGGCCAGATAGTTGCGCATCCCGGCGGCAGGATAGCCCATGGCCTGATATTCCTGCGCGCCAAGCGCACCATGGCGTTTGGACAGTTTCTTACCGTCTGGCCCGTGGATCAGCGGAATATGGGCCCAGACCGGAACATCCCATCCCATTGCCTCATAGATCATCATTTGGCGCGCCGCGTTATTGAGGTGGTCATCGCCGCGAATGACATGGGTAACACCCATATCATGATCGTCGACCACCACGGCCAGCATGTAGACCGGTGTCTCGTCGGAACGCAGCAAAACCATGTCATCCAGTTGGTCGTTGCGAATGGTCACGTTACCCTGAACCTGATCGCGGATTACGGTTGTGCCGTCCTGCGGAGCCTTGATGCGAATGACAAATGGCAGGTCGGGATGTGCGGAAGGATCAGCGTCACGCCAAGGGCTGCGGAACAGGGTCGACTTGCCCTCGGCCCGCGCCTGTTCCCGAAAGGCGGCAATCTCGTCCTGCGTCGAGAAGCATTTATATGCCTTTCCCTCGGCCAGAAGCTGGTACGCGACTTCGGCATGCCTAGCAGCTCCTTCGAACTGGCTGACTACATCACCATCGTGATCCAGTCCCAACCATTCCATGCCCTGGAGGATCGCGTCGGTTGCCTCGGGGGTCGATCGTTCCCGGTCGGTGTCTTCGATCCGCAGCAGGAACTTTCCGCCACGTCCGCGGGCATAAAGCCAGTTGAACAATGCGGTGCGCGCGCCGCCGATGTGCAGAAAACCTGTGGGCGAGGGGGCAAAACGTGTGACGACCTGTTCGGACATGTTGAGGATTAACCTTTTGGTAACCGTATCTGGCATAGTTTGACGCCTGTCTAACGAGCCCGAAGGACGGGGGCAACCATGCGTGTTCTTGCACGGGTCGAGGCCGCGCTGCTGCACCAGACAGGGTATCTGTTTCCGTGGACACCAGTGATGCTGGCAACGGGGATCGGTCTCTATTTCGGTGCCCGGAGCGAGCCCGGCTGGCCGGTATACGCAGGTCTGTCTTGCTTGTTCCTGGCTCTTGTCGTCCTGAGCCGCCGACTGCCACCGGGGGTGGGAACGTTAGCGACCGGTGGGGCGCTGATTGCGGTCGGTTTCATACTGGCAGGCACTCGCGCCCATATGGTGGCAGAACCGGTTCTGTCCTGGCGGTACTATGGCCCTGTCGAGGGGAGGGTCGTCGCCATGGATCGGTCTGCCTCGGATGCGTTGCGGTTGACGCTCGATCAGGTGCGCGTAGGGGACGTGCCGCAGGAGCGCAGGCCGCAACGCATCCGTCTTTCTGTTCATGGCCCAACAGGACCTTTTGCGCCTGGGCAACGGATCATGACCACAGCGCATCTTTCGCCGCCGCAGGGCCCTGTTGAACCCGGCGGGTTCGATTTTCGCCGCCATGCCTGGTTTCAGGGGTTGGGCGCGGTCGGGTATACCCGCGTTCCTGTTCTGACGATTGCGCCAGCCAAAGCCGGTATTGGCGGTGTTCGGATTACGGCAATCCGAATGGCGATATCACAGCGAGTGAAACAAATCCTGCCCGGAGAAATCGGTGGGTTTGCCGCTGCCGTCACCACAGGCGATCGCAGCGGTATGGGGCAAGAGACGCTCTTGTCCCTGCGCGCGTCGAACCTGGCGCATTTGCTTGCAATTTCCGGGCTTCACATGGGGCTATTGACGGGTTTTGTTTTTGTGGCCTGTCGCATCGGTTTGTCACTGATCCCCTTCGTGGCTTTGCGGCTACCTGTTCGAAAAGTTGCGGCTGTGTTCGCGCTGGTCGCGGCAACGCTTTATTTACTGTTGTCCGGTGGGAATATCGCAACCGAACGCGCCTATGTCATGGTCAGTGTGATGCTGGGGGCCGTGTTGATCGACAGGCGTGCGATTTCATTGCGCGCGGTTTCTGTCGCTGCGCTGATCGTTCTGATTCTTTGGCCCGAGTCGCTGCTGAGCCCGGGGTTTCAGATGTCCTTTGCCGCAACGACAGCCTTGGTCGCCGTCTTCGGTGCATTGCAAAAGGTGGGCCCGTTACCCGGCCCGAATTGGTTGAAACCGATTGCTGGCGTGGTGATGTCCTCGGCGATTGCCGGGCTTGCCACGGCCCCAATTGGCGCTGCGCATTTCAATACTATGTCTCACTATGGATTGCTGGCGAATCTGCTGTCCGTGCCCGTGATGGGCCTTGTTGTTGTACCTGCGGCGGTTGTCGCAGCACTGGCCGCCCCATTTGGATTTGAGGCTGTCCCGCTGACCGTTATGGGCTGGGCGCTGCATTGGATCCTTGGGGTGTCAAACTGGGTGTCGCACCTGGACGGTGCTCAGGGCTTCGTCGTCAGTCCGCCCTGGTATGTATTGCCACTTGTTGCTGTTGGAGCTTTGTGGCTGGCCCTGTGGCAAGGGCGCGTGCGTTGGTACGGCGTCGGGCCTGTCATTCTGTCATTTATGCTTTGGACCTCGGGCCACAGGCCAGATGTTTTGATCGCGGAAAACGGGGGGTTAGTTGGCGTGATGACCTCTCAGGGCCGGGCCCTGAGTAAAAGCAAAGGCAGTGGGTTTGTTGCCAGCGTCTGGCTTGAGAATGACGGCGACGGTGCCGATCAGATCGCGGCAGCAGGCAGATGGCCTGATAGCAGCACCGTTCAGCGGTACCCTTATCAGGACAAGGAAATCATCCATATCCCGGGCAAAAGGGCTGCGCGCAAGTTCGACGAATGCGAAGGCAACCAGATCATTATTTCGACAGTTGCGCTGCCACTTGAGGGCGCGTGCGCCATCTTCGATGCGGATCACCTGTCCAAAACCGGCAGCCTGTCATTGTCGGATGGAAAGCTGACGTCAAGCGCAGAACTGACAGGTCACCGTCTCTGGTCCCCGAATCCCGTCGGGGACCGTCGTTTGAAGCTGGGTCAATAGGTGCGGATCAGACCGACTAGGCGACCTTGAACTTTGACCTTTTCTTCGGGTAGAACGCGCGTCTCATAAGCCGGGTTGGCCGCTTCGAGCGCGATAGCTTTGCCGCGGCGGAAAAAACGTTTCAGCGTTGCTTCCTGATCTTCTACCAGTGCAACCACGATATCACCGTTATCAGCAGTCGCGGTTTCGCGGATGACAACCACATCCCCGTCATTGATGCCCGCGTCAATCATCGAGTCGCCGCGAACCTCAAGCGCATAGTGCTGGCCCTTCCCGGACACCATGGGGCCGGGGACTGCCACGTGATGCGACACGTGGCTGATCGCCTCAATGGGGACACCCGCCGCGATCCGACCCATCACCGGCAATTCCTGCGCATCCACAGCAACCGGCTCAATATTGGCCGGGCGGGGGCCTTTGGGTCGGTCGCCTTCGATCACGCGGGGTGAAAATCCAGCAGTTGGTTCACCGCCTAGGCTTTCGGGAAGCTTTACGATTTCAATCGCGCGGGCACGATGCGCGAGGCGACGGATAAAGCCGCGTTCTTCCAGCGCAGTGATCAGCCTGTGGATGCCGGATTTCGACCGAAGATCAAGCGCGGCCTTCATTTCATCGAAACTGGGCGGAACACCGTCCGCCTGCACGCGTTTTTGGATGAATTTCAACAAATCCAATTGCTTCTTGGTCAGCATTGCTCACACCTCGTCGCTCATGCGTTTTCTTTTGTTCTACGCATGTTCACGTTTTGTGTCAATGAATTTGGGCGAAGTTCAGATAGGCAGGTACTGAACCGTTTCCCCGGTCTTGCGGGCGGGATCGTTTGGGGGACGGACCAAAAGGGCGTTTGCCTGCGCCAGAACGCTAAGGAGAGAGCTGTCCTGATCTGCACAGGCCTGGATGCCTGTTTCGCCCAGAACCGCGCGCATGTAATGCTCGCGCGGACCGTTTTCTGTCAATGGTTCGGTCAACCGGGCAGAGCGAAACGGCGGCAGAACCATTTCCAGCCCCAGCATCCGGCGCACCATCGGGGCAAGGAACAGATAGCCACAGACCATCGCGCTGACCGGGTTTCCCGGAAGTCCGACCATCGCGGTGTCACCCATGCGACCAGCCATCAGGGGTTTTCCGGGGCGCATTCGGATCTTGTAGAACGACCGATCCATCCCCAAGCCCTGCGAAACGTCAGACACGAGGTCGTAGTCACCAACCGACGCGCCGCCAATCGTCACGATGAGATCGGCCCCTCGCGCCAGATCAAACGCAGTCTCAAGCGATGAAACCGTGTCCCGTGCAATCGGAAGGACACGAACCACAGCACCGAGCCCTTCGAGTAATGCCCGCAATCCAAACGTGTTAGACGCGATAATCTGGTCCGGTCCCGGTTCTTCGCCGGGCATGACAAGTTCGTCGCCGGTCGAGATCAGAGCAATGTCGGGTTTTCGAGAGACCGGGACCCACGCGATATTCATCGCAGCCATCAGGGCAACGTCTTCGGCGCGGATCAAACGCGGTGCCGTGATGGGCGTGCCTGCCATAAAATCCACACCGGCAGGGCGGATGTTCGTTTTGGGGCCGGGGTGGTCTGTGATCGTGATCAGATCGCCACGCCGGTCGGTATCTTCCTGAATCACAACGAAATCCGCGCCATCGGGAACCGGAGCGCCGGTAAATATACGCACGGCCTGACCGGGGCCCACCGAGCCGTCGAAACGACGACCCGCAGCGGATTCGCCCACCACTTTGAACATGGCATGAAGCTCGACTTCGTCGGCTTTGACGGCATAGCCATCCATCGAAGATGCGGCGAAAGGAGGTTGGTCGCGCGTTGCCACAACCGCGTTCGACAGAACACGTCCCGCGGACTGGGCCAGTGGAACCTGTTCCGAAGGTAGAGGGCCGACAAGATCGAACAGCAGGGCGCGCGCTTCTTCGACGGTAATCATTTCGCCTCGTAACGTCCTGATTTTCCGCCGTCTTTGAGGCTTACATGAATGCCGCCAATTTCCATCGCTTTGTCGACGGCTTTGGTCATATCGTACACAGTCAAGGCTGCGGTGGAAACGGCGGTCAGGGCCTCCATCTCAACTCCGGTTTGACCTGACGTCTTGACTGTCGCTTCGATCTGAACACCCGGCAGATCCGGGTCGAGGGTCAGTTCAACGGCAACCTTGGTCACCGGCAAAGGATGGCAGAGCGGGATCAGATCCGGCGTCTTCTTTGCACCCATGATGCCGGCCAAGCGGGCAACGCCCAAAACATCGCCCTTTGCCGCGCGTTGTTCTGAAATGATTTCATAGGTTTCCGGTGCCATCTTCACGTAACCCACAGCCACGGCTATGCGATCTGTGACCTCTTTGCCCGAGACGTCGACCATATGCGCCTGACCTTGAGCATCGAAATGGGTCAGCGGCATCACATCACTCCGGGGATAAGCGGATTGGACAGGATGTGGCGCGTGGCCGCTTCGACATCGTCCTGGCGCATCAGGCTTTCGCCGATCAAAAAACACCGGGCGCCATAGCGCGCAATATCCCGCAAGTCTTCTGGCGTGCCCAACCCACTTTCACACACGATAGTACGGTCCGCTGGCACCAGTTTGGACAGGCGGCGTGTTGTGTCAAGAGTGGTCTCGAAGGTCTTGAGATTGCGATTATTTATACCGATCAATGGACTTTTCAATTGGGCTGCGCGTTCAAGCTCGGCTTGGTCGTGAACCTCAATCAGAACATCCATCTCCCAATCGAAAGCGGTTTGTTCCAACTCGGCTGCCTGATCATCGCTGACGGATGCCATGATGATCAGAATACAGTCGGCTTCCAAAGCACGTGCCTCGACCACCTGATAAGGGTCATACATGAAATCCTTGCGCAAAGCGGGCAGAGATGTCGCGTTACGCGCTTGTGTCAGATATTCCTTTGCACCCTGAAAGCTGGGCGTGTCGGTGAGCACGGACAAACACGCAGCACCGCCTTCTTCATAAGCCTTGGCCAAGGCAGGCGGATCAAAATCAGGCCTGATCAAACCCTTGGAAGGGCTGGCTTTTTTGATCTCAGCGATCAGGCCGTAACCTTGCCGGGACGCAGCTTGAAGCGCTGCGGCAAACCCGCGGGTTTCCGAAGCGGCACGTGCTTCACTTTCCAGCGTTTCCAAGGACTTCTGAGCCTTGTCTGCTGCGATTTCTTCCAGTTTGTAGGCTTTGATCTTGTCCAGAACGGTTTCGGTCATGCGGCCTCCTGAGTCTTGGCGGCCAAGGCCGTGATTTTGTTTTTGGCTTCACCGCTGTCGATGCTCGCAGCGGCCATGGCCACACCTTCGCGCAGATCACCTGCCGCATCAGCGACAACCAATGCGGCGGCAGAGTTCAGCAACACGGCATCACGATACGCTGACCGAGCACCGTCCAGCAGAGCACGAAATGCGATGGCGTTCTCTTCAGGGGTTCCGCCGAGGATGTCTTCGAAAGGGTGCACAGGCAGGCCAGCATCCTCGGGGTGCAACTCGACCTCTTTGATCACGTCATCCTCCAAAGCGGCGACCCAGCTGATACCGGTGATCGTCAACTCGTCAGTCCCGTCCGATCCGTGTACCAACCACGCGCGGTCTGACCCCAGCAGGCCTAGTGTTTCAGCCATGGGGCGGATCAGCTCGCGGCTAAAGGCGCCGGTCAATTGCCGTTTGACGCCAGCAGGGTTGGTCAGCGGGCCCAGGATATTGAAAATCGTGCGCGTTCCCAGTTCCTGCCGCGAAGGCATAACATGCGCAATGGCCGGGTGATGCATCGGTGCCATCATGAAACCGATGCCGACATCTTTCAGAGCACTTTCAACAACTTGCGGGCCAACCATAACGTTGATACCCATTTGCCCCAATGCGTCCGCTGCACCGGATTTGGAGCTTAGGTTGCGGTTGCCGTGTTTAGCGACTGTCACGCCAGCGCCTGCGACGACAAATGCAGTCGCGGTCGAGATGTTCAGGGTGCCTTTCCCGTCTCCGCCCGTGCCAACGATGTCGATCGCTCCTTCGGGCGCCCGCACGGCATTGCACTTGGCGCGCATCACAGCCGCGGCCGCGGCATATTCATCAACCGTTTCCCCCCTTGTACGCATGGCCATCAACAGCCCGCCAATCTGGCTTGGCGTGGCTTCGCCGTTGAACAGGATGCCAAAGGCAGTCTCGGCCTCTTTACGGGTCAGCGGACGATCGGCGGCTGCTCCAATCAGCGGTTTCAGCGCGTCGCTCATGCCGGGACTTTCAGTTCTTGAAGGAAATTCTTGAGAAGGGCGTGACCATGCTCGGACGCAATCGATTCAGGGTGGAACTGAACACCGTGAATAGGCAGTTCCTTGTGTTGCAGCCCCATGATCGTACCGTCTTCCAGCTCGGCTGTGATCTCAAGACAGTCGGGCAGCGTCTCGCGCTCGACCACCAGCGAATGGTAGCGTGTGGCTTCAAAGGGCGATGGAAGGCCAGCAAAGACGCCTTTTCCCGTGTGGTGCATGATGCCCATCTTGCCATGCACAATTTCGTGGCATCTAACAACCTTGCCACCGAACGCCTGTCCGATGGTCTGATGCCCAAGACAAACCCCCAAAAGGGGCGTTTTAGTCTCGGCCGCGGCTTCGGTCAGAGCTAGACAGATGCCCGCCTGATCCGGGTCGCAGGGGCCGGGGCTTAGCAAGATGCCAGCCGGGTTCATGGCCATTGCTTCCTGTACATCCAGCGCATCATTGCGGCGAATGACCATTTCGGCACCAAGTTCGCCCAAATAATGTACCAAATTGTAGGTAAACGAGTCGTAGTTGTCGATCAGCAGCAGCATATGGGCACTTATCTTCGCTTGGGCATTTCGGGCTGGCGATGCAACCCCGGGCCACGGTATAATGTCCGCACATACATGCTCAGGCTTGGGCGGCAGCGTCAAGAGGACATACGGTTTCTGACGCCTCCAATTGACCGAGCGCCACACCAGATGGCGCAGAGCAGGGCGAGGCAGGGAAAAGAGGCGAAAGGCAGGAAATATGGGCGGATTTTTCGGAGGAATGGTCGCAGGGGCGATCGTTGTTTTGATCTTGGGTGCGGTCGTGTCGCTCAACACGCCGATGGTCAACACACCGGTTGTCGCGACCGAAGCACCAGCGCCGACGATTTCAGAAACACCAGAGGCGCCTACTGAACTTGCCGAGGATGTTTCTGATGCCGATCTGGTGGAACTGGCCCCGCGTGCGCCAGAAGCCGCCGATAATGCCAGCGAAGATCTGGCCGATTTGTCCGGGTTGGAAGCGTCATCCGAGCCGCAGCCCGAGGTAGGCAAAGCGGCTGAGGCTCCGAACGAGCCCGCTGCAACGGTGGCGACCGAAGTGTCCGTCATGACCGAAGCCCCCGCTGCGCCGCCCGAGCCTAGCCAGGTACCCGCAGTTCAGCAGGAACAGTCCGTGCCGGTTGTAATTGATGAAACCCCCACGCCGCCGACCGAGTCTGACACAACCGATGTCGCAGTTCTTGAGCCCGAACCAAATCCGTTGCCACAGGTCGAGGCTGAACCACAAACAAAAGACACTACGACTGATAATTCATTTGAAAGCAGTCCGATTGCGGTGGAAGGGGATGAAGATACCTTGCCCCGTGAGCTACCGCGTATTGCTGCGCTGCCTCAGATCGGGGGAGAACAGGAAGAAAGTGCCAGTTCGATTGTCGGAAAACGTATCCTGCCGTTGACGGAACGCGATGATGAGCCTGTTGCAGAACAGGCGATTTCCGAACAGCCATCTGCGGAAAAACCGATTGAACGTTTTGCCGCCAAGTTCGAGAACCCGGAATCTAAGCCGCTGATGTCGATCATTCTGATTGATGACGAAGGCGCATTCGGCGCTGAAGCGTTGCAGGATTTCCCTTACCCGATCAGCTTTGCCGTGAACCCGTCTGATCCGGATGCGGCGGAAAAGATGGCACGGCACCGCGCGGCCGGGTTCGAAGTTCTGGCCCTTGCGGACTTGCCCGAGGCAGCAAGCGCGCAGGATGCCGAAGTTTCGCTGTCTGTGTGGCTGGATACATTGCCTGAAACAGT